>NZ_JBTZSY010000026.1:3629-39385 GCF_054815885.1 Anoxybacillus sp. TBDG-1 | reverse complement strand
CTTTATAAATAATTAATAGATTATTTATAAAGTTTTGTAAGTTTTCTGTAACGGACATTATGATGGGGGGAAAATACACATTTAGCTTACAAAAAAAGCTAGCCATTTTTACGACCGTATTAGCAATCATTACGTATTCAACGAGCGCTTTTTACATTTATGTTCTTTACGATTACGTTAAACAATGGCTTCCGTTTGGAAAAAATACGTTTACCATCGTGACGTTATTGCTCGGTATTTTTTGGTCTGGTGTATTGGCATATTTTGCGGCGCGTTTTATCACGAAACCGCTTTCTCAACTTGAGCAGGCCGCGTTAAAAGCCGCAGAAGGTGAAATTGGACAAGATGTGCCTGTGCCGAAATCCGATGATGAAATCCGTTCGCTTGCGCTTGCATTTAATACGATGTTGAACAATTTGCGTGACATGGTGCGCAACATTCAACATAATTTTGCGCATACGAATGAAAAAGTCGTTGAGATGACAAACGTGTCTCGTACCGCTGCGGAACAAGCAGAAAACATTGCGCGTACGATTGATGAAATTTCAAAAGGGGCGGATAATTCTGCGG
Source organism: Anoxybacillus sp. TBDG-1 (assembly GCF_054815885.1). Classification (NCBI taxonomy): domain Bacteria; kingdom Bacillati; phylum Bacillota; class Bacilli; order Caryophanales; family Anoxybacillaceae; genus Anoxybacillus; species Anoxybacillus sp. TBDG-1. The sequence continues at coordinate 38,815 of NZ_JBTZSY010000026.1, read as the reverse complement.
TGGCAATGCAGACGACAGCCGAAGCGGTAGAAGATGTATTAGCGATTGCGGGAAATGTACAACAAAAAGCGATGCAGTCAGAAAAACTATCGACTGAGATGGTAGCAACACTTGAAGATAGTCAGCGCGTGATCGGTTCGCTGATTGCTGGCATTCAACAGTTAGCGAAAAGCAACGAGTCGTCATTGCATGTTGTAAAACGTTTAGAAGAGCATGCAAAAGAAGTCGGGCAAATCATTTCGCTTGTTGGAGATATTGCAGGGCAGACGAATTTATTAGCGTTAAATGCTTCAATTGAGGCAGCGCGTGCAGGAGAACATGGCAAAGGGTTTGCTGTCGTTGCAGAAGAAGTAAGGAAATTAGCAGATGAAAGTGCTAAAGCGGTACAAGGCATTTCAGAGCTCGTTCAAAATATTCAACATGAAGTAGCAAACGTCGTCAGTCAAATTACGGAACAAGTGAACAAGGCGAATGAAGAAGCGAAAAAAGGAAACGAAACAAATGAAGCCATTTCGCATATGAGTGCATCCATTCATGAAGTGGCGAATGCGGTAAAGCAAATTGCGCAACTTGTTGATGAACAAACGAAATACATTCAACAAACATCTGTTCAATCACAAGAAGTGGCTGCGATTGCTGAGCAAACATCAGCTGGTGCGGAAGAAGTGACAGCAGCGACACAAGAGCAAACAGTCGTCATTGAAAGCATGCGTGAGCTAGCGATGGAGCTTGGAGAACAAGCAGAAAAATTAAAACAAACGATTGCCCGTTTTCGTTTATAAGCATAATAAATGATGAAAAGACCGTCTCAACCCGTTAAAATGAAAGGAGACGGTTTTTTCTTTACAACGATTGAGGAGGGGTTTAAACGTGAAAGTAGCTATTGCATCAGACCATGGTGGCATTCGTATTCGTGAGGAAATTAAAAAACTAATGGATGAAATGGGTATTGAATATACAGACTTTGGTTGTGAGTGCGAAACATCGGTCGACTATCCAGATTACGCGTTGCCGGTCGCAGAGAAAGTAGCGAGCGGTGAATTTGACCGCGGCATTTTAATTTGTGGAACAGGCATTGGAATGAGCATTGCCGCAAATAAAGTGAAAGGTATTCGTTGTGCGCTCGTTCATGACGTATTTAGTGCGAAAGCGACGCGGGAGCATAACGACAGCAATATATTAGCGATGGGCGAGCGCGTCATTGGACCGGGATTAGCGCGAGAAATTGCGAAAGTATGGCTGACGACTCCATTTGAAGGGGGACGCCACGAAAAACGCATTCAAAAGATTTCCGCTTATGAAAACGAGCAATAAAGGTGGGAATGTCGTGACGGACATGAAACAATGGCGCGGTCAATGGCAAAAGGCGCTTGCGGAGTTTCGTGCTCAAGTGTCATTGACGGAAAAAGATGTTGTCGTCATCGGATGTAGTACAAGTGAAGTCATTGGAGAAAAGATTGGAACGGCAGGCACAATGGACGTGGCAGCGATGTTGTTTCAAGAATTAAAACGGTGGCGTGAGGAAACAGGAGTTCAGCTTGCTTTTCAATGTTGTGAACATTTAAACCGAGCGTTAGTTGTGGAACGACAAACAGCGATGACGAAGCAGCTTGAAATCGTAACTGTTATTCCGATTCGTAACGCAGGAGGGGCGATGGCGGCATATGCATATACACAGCTAGATGACCCTGTCGTCGTTGAACATATTCAGGCAGATGCAGGCATCGACATCGGCGCTACATTAATCGGTATGCATTTAAAGCATGTCGCTGTTCCTGTGCGAACATCGATCAAACAAATTGGACATGCGACGCTCACATTTGCGAAAACACGACCGAAACTGATCGGGGGTGAGCGCGCCGTTTATTCACAAGAAAAGGCGAACAAATCATGTTCGATCGGTTAATTTTGTTCACTTTTTCATTTGAAAATGTGTTAAGATAAAAAAGAATATTCACACTTTAGGGGAGGATTGTCAATGAGTCGCTTGTCACAGCAAGATCCACAAGTATTTCAAGCTATTCAAGATGAATTGAAACGACAACAAACGAAAATTGAATTAATTGCATCAGAAAACTTCGTTAGCGAAGCGGTCATGGAAGCGCAAGGATCGGTATTAACGAACAAGTATGCGGAAGGATACCCGGGACGTCGATATTACGGCGGTTGTGAACATGTTGACGTCGTTGAAGAGCTTGCGCGCGAACGTGCAAAACAATTGTTCGGAGCGGAGCATGCAAATGTTCAGCCGCATTCTGGGGCACAAGCGAACATGGCGGTATATTTTACAATTTTACAGCATGGGGATACTGTACTTGGCATGAATTTGTCACACGGGGGACATTTGACGCACGGAAGCCCGGTGAATTTTAGCGGTATTCAATACAATTTCATCGAGTATGGCGTTGATCCAGAGACGCACCGCATTAATTACGACGATGTTCGCGAAAAAGCATTAAAACATAAACCGAAATTGATCGTTGCTGGGGCAAGCGCATATCCTCGCACGATTGACTTTGCGAAGTTTCGTGAAATCGCTGATGAAGTAGGCGCTTATTTTATGGTTGATATGGCACATATCGCAGGGCTTGTCGCGGCAGGTTTGCATCCAAATCCTGTTCCGTATGCTCATTTTGTGACGACAACGACGCATAAAACATTGCGCGGCCCACGCGGGGGAATGATTTTATGCCAAGAGCAATTTGCGAAACAAATTGATAAAGCGATTTTCCCAGGCATTCAAGGCGGTCCGTTGATGCACGTCATCGCCGCAAAAGCTGTCGCGCTCGGTGAGGCGTTACGAGACGATTTCAAAACGTATGCGCAAAACATTGTAAACAATGCGAAACATTTAGCAGAAGCGTTAACAGCAGAAGGATTTACGCTCGTCTCTGGTGGAACGGACAATCATTTATTATTAATTGACCTACGTTCGATCGGATTAACAGGAAAAGTGGCTGAAAAAGTGCTTGATGAAATCGGTATTACAGTGAATAAAAATACGATTCCATACGACCCGGAAAGCCCGTTTGTCACAAGCGGCATTCGCATCGGTACAGCGGCGGTAACGAGCCGTGGCTTTGGACCCGAGGAAATGGATGAAATTGCGCGCATCATTTCCATTGCGCTCAAACATAAAGACGATGAACAAAAATTAGATGAAGCGCGCCGTCGCGTGGCTGCGTTAACTGAGAAATTCCCATTGTATGCGTAATGGTAGGTGTCCCGAACTGGGGCACCTTTTCTTCAGTTGAATCATCCGTTGTTTTTATGTAAAATTTACAAGAATGCATATTACAAAAAGGGGCGACTGATATGAGTAAAGTGTACGTATTTGATCATCCGTTAATTCAACATAAGCTTACATACATTCGCGACAAACATACAGGGACAAAAGAGTTTCGGGAGCTTGTCGAAGAAGTGGCGACGCTCATGGCATTTGAAATTACGCGTGACTTGCCGCTTCAAGAAGTCGAAATTGAAACGCCTGTCAGCAAAGCAAAAGCGAAAATGATTGCAGGGAAAAAACTAGGGATCATCCCGATTTTACGGGCAGGGATCGGAATGGTGGACGGCATTTTAAAGCTCATTCCAGCGGCAAAAGTCGGACATATCGGCTTATATCGCGACCCGGAGACGTTAAAACCGGTGGAGTATTACGTCAAGCTTCCGACAGATGTTGAAGAGCGCGACTTTATTGTCGTCGATCCGATGCTTGCGACAGGGGGATCAGCTGTTGAAGCGATTCATGCGCTGAAAAAACGTGGCGCGAAAAACATTAAGTTTATGTGTTTAATCGCCGCACCAGAAGGAGTAGAGGCGGTGCAACAAGCGCATCCAGATGTCGATATTTACATTGCCGCATTAGACGAAAAATTGAACGATCACGGCTATATCGTACCAGGTCTTGGCGATGCTGGAGACCGTCTATTCGGAACGAAGTAAGGTGGGCGTGATGAATAAACGAAAAGTGATGACCATTTTTGGGACGAGGCCGGAAGCGATTAAAATGGCTCCGCTCGTTTTAGAGTTGCAAAAGTACGAAGACATTGAATCGATTGTGACCGTCACAGCGCAACATCGTCAAATGCTCGATCAAGTGCTTCATATTTTCGGTATTCAACCACACTACGATTTGAACATTATGAAAGAGCGTCAAACGCTTGTCGATATTACGACAAGGGCGCTTGCTGGTTTAGACGATGTCATGAAAAAAGTAAAGCCAGACATCGTCCTTGTCCACGGCGACACGACAACGACATTTGTCGCTAGTCTGGCAGCGTTTTATAACCAAATTGCCGTCGGGCACGTGGAAGCAGGACTTCGAACGTGGAACAAATACTCGCCGTTTCCAGAAGAAATGAATCGACAGTTGACGGGCGTATTAGCTGATTTGCATTTTGCTCCGACAGCGAAAGCAGCCGAAAATTTGCGTGCGGAAAATAAACGGGAAGATGCGATTTTCATTACAGGTAATACGGCAATTGATGCGTTAAAAACAACAGTGCGTGAAACGTATACGCATCCGATTTTAGAAAAGGTTGCAGGAAGCCGCATGATTTTATTAACAGCGCACCGCCGTGAAAACCTTGGCGAGCCGATGCGAAATATGTTCCGTGCAGTCAAAAGGCTAGTGGAAGATTATGATGATGTGCAAGTCGTTTACCCTGTTCATTTAAATCCTGTCGTACGTGAGTTAGCGAACGACGTATTAGGAAATGATAAACGCATTCATTTAATTGAGCCGTTAGATGTAATCGACTTTCATAACTTTGCAGCAAGAGCGCACATCATTTTAACAGATTCAGGCGGTGTACAAGAAGAAGCCCCTTCGCTTGGCGTGCCTGTTCTCGTGTTGCGCGATACGACGGAGCGCCCTGAAGGCATTGAAGCAGGAACACTCAAGTTAGCTGGGACCGACGAACAAACGATTTACAAGCTAGCAAGTGAACTATTAACAGATGAAAAAGCATATGATCAAATGGCAAAAGCGTCAAATCCGTACGGTGATGGGTGGGCATCGCAGCGGATTGTCGAAGCGATTCGCTACTATTTCAAACAAAGCGATGTTCCGCCAGCGCCATTTCAGCACGAGAAAGGGATGTCATGACGCATCCCTTTTCTTTACCAAAAATTTTCCCTCTTTTTGTGACCGAACGCATTGACATCACGTTTTCACTATTGTATGCTTACAAAGGGATAACGATAACCTTTTTAAAAATACAGTAAATTCTGAAAATGAAAAGTGAGGCTTTCGTATGCGGCAACATGAGCGCCATCCGTTTCGAGCGATCGGTTTGATGACGGCTATTTCTTCCCAACTTGCCGGCTCTATTTTAGTCGGGATTTTTGGAGGGCGCTTTGTCGATGAGCGTTTTAGTACCGAACCACTCTTTTTAATTATCGGTTTGCTTCTCGGTTTAGCCGCAGGTGTTTATGCAACGATTCGTCTCATTCGCTCATTTTTTTCAGGAGAGGAAAAATGAACGAGCTACAACAACATTGGCGACGTCACAAATCGTACATACTATATTTGCTGGCGGTTTACGTGCTTGGTTGGGCATTTACGCCTTATTCGCAAGCGTTTTCAAGTTTGCTTCTCGGAACAGTTATTAGCTTATATAACGGCTGGACGATGGTGCGGAAAGTTGAACGATTTGGACAAGCGATTGCGTCTGGTCAAAAAGCGCGCTCACTTGGCATGATGTCACGCATGGCTGCTGCTGCGTTGGCTGTTTTCATTGCTTTTCGTTGGCCAGAGCAGTTTTCTGTTGGGTGGATCGTATTGGGATTAATGACATCTTATATTGTCATTATAATAGATTTCTTTTTCCAAAAAACAAAAGGGGAAGAGAGGTGAGTACAGATGCATCACGAAGCTCCTTTATACACGTTGTTTGGCTTAACATTTAACTTAGCCAACGTATTAATGATTACGGTTACATCCGTCATTGTGTTTGTCATTGCCGTATTAGCAACACGCAACTTAGCGATGAAGCCAACGGGAATGCAAAACTTCCTTGAATGGGTCATGGATTTTGTCAAAGGCATTATTAAAAGCAATATGGATTGGAAAACAGGTGGACGCTTTCATATCCTTGGTATGACGCTCATCATGTACATTTTTGTAGCAAATATGCTCGGTCTACCATTTTCAGTCGTCATTGACAACAAGTTGTGGTGGAAATCCCCAACAGCTGACCCGGTTGTGACGTTAACGTTGGCAACGATGGTTGTGGCGTTATCGCACTACTACGGCATCAAGCTTAATGGATTTAAAGAATATGCGAAAGGGTTCGTTAGCCCGATGCCAATTTTATTCCCGCTAAAAATTATTGAAGAGTTTGCAAACACATTAACGCTCGGTCTCCGTTTATACGGAAACATTTTTGCGGGTGAAATTTTGTTGGCGCTCTTGGCGGGAAGTTTAGCGACAGGAGTCGGGGGAACGATTGCGGCGATCATTCCGACGATCGCATGGCAAGGGTTTAGTATTTTCGTCGGCGCGATCCAAGCGTTCATTTTCACGATGTTAACAATGGTTTATATGGCGCACAAAGTGAGTCATGACCATTAATTTTCATACACATTCATTTCAACATAAAAAATTGAAGGAGGACTTTTCAAATGGGTGTATTAGCAGCTGCAATTGCAATTGGTTTAGCGGCACTTGGTGCTGGTATTGGTAACGGTTTAATCGTATCTCGTACAGTAGAGGGAATTGCACGTCAACCAGAGGCGCGCGGTATGTTACAAACAACGATGTTCATCGGGGTAGCGTTAGTCGAAGCGATCCCAATCATCGCGGTCGTTATCGCGTTCATGGTTCAAGGTCGCTAGAACTGAGCGCTCGTTCGAAACGAGCTATAACTGCATACGGAAACGAAACTCGTTCAACAATGGCGAAGATCATTCCATGAGAACCTTCGCCATTCCTTTATGTTCGTACGCACACGTTCCGATCGATAATTCGGGCGATTTTTGAAGGGAGTGAAACGCGCGGTGGTAAACATGTTTGTATTAGGTGCTGGTGGACATGGGTTCAACGGCGGCGACATCTTATTCCAATTAATCATGTTCCTCTTGCTCATGTTCTTGCTTCGTAAATATGCGTTCGGTCCGTTAATGGGCGTCATGAAACAACGCGAAGAGCACATTGCGAACGAAATTGAGCAAGCAGAAAAACATCATCAAGAAGCGAAAAAGCTTGCGGAAGAGCAACGCGAATTAATGAAAAAATCACGCCAAGAAGCGCAAGCGCTTATTGAAGAAGCACGCAAACTTGGCGAAGAGCAAAAAGAACAAATCATTCAAGCGGCTCGCCAAGAAGCAGAGCGCCTAAAAGAAGCGGCGAAAAAAGAAATCGCACAAGAAAAAGAACAGGCGATGGCAGCGTTGCGCCAACAAGTTGCTTCGTTATCCGTACTTATTGCATCAAAAGTCATTGAGAAAGAATTGAGCGAACAAGATCAAGCGAAGCTGATTAACGAGTATATTCAAGAGGTAGGAGAAAGCCGATGAACAAACAAGTCGTAGCGAAACGATATGCGTCGGCACTTTTTGAAATTGCGAAAGAACAACAGCTTCTTGATCAGCTCGAACAAGAACTTCGCGTCGTCAAACAAGTGTTTGCACAAAATGAAGCGCTTCTTTCTGTGCTAAACCATCCAAAAATTGCGCTAACGAAAAAGAAAGCGCTCGTCCAAGAAGCATTTGCAAACATTTCAAAGGTATTGCAACATACGCTCATGTTGCTTTTAGATCGCCATCGCATCGATATCATCAGCGATTTAGCCGATGCGTTTATTGCGCTAGCAAATGAGGCGCGCGGTGTAGCTGAGGCGATCGTTTATTCCGCTCGTCCGTTAACGGAAGATGAAACGAATGCGCTTGCAGATGTGTTTGCGAAAAAAGTCGGCGTCGACGCGCTTCGCATGACGAACATCATCGATAAAGATGTGATCGGCGGCGTCAAAGTGCGCATCGGAAACCGCATTTTCGACGGAAGCGTCAGCGGAAAATTAGCAAGATTACAGCGACAGTTAACTCGCTAACTTTATAGATAGGGGTGAAATGCATGAGCATCAAAGCGGAAGAAATTAGCGCGCTGATAAAAAAGCAAATTGAAAACTATCAGTCTGAAATCGAAGTGAGCGATGTCGGTACAGTCATTCAAGTCGGTGACGGAATCGCTCGTGCTCATGGCCTCGACAACGTTATGTCAGGAGAGCTTGTTGAGTTTGCCAATGGCGTCATGGGATTGGCGCTAAACTTAGAAGAAAACAATGTCGGTATCGTTATTTTAGGACCATATACAGGCATTAAAGAGGGCGATGAAGTACGTCGCACAGGTCGCATTATGGAGGTGCCAGTCGGTGAAGCGTTAATCGGTCGCGTGGTGAATCCATTAGGTCAACCAGTCGACGGACTTGGCCCAATTGAGACGACAGAAACTCGTCCGATTGAAAGTCCAGCCCCTGGTGTTATGGATCGTAAATCTGTTCATGAGCCATTACAAACGGGAATTAAGGCGATTGACGCGCTTGTGCCAATCGGTCGCGGTCAACGTGAGTTAATTATCGGAGACCGTCAAACAGGAAAAACGTCCGTTGCAGTAGATACAATCATCAACCAAAAAGGGAAAAACATGATTTGTATTTATGTGGCGATCGGACAAAAAGAATCAACCGTTCGTAACGTCGTTGAGACGTTGCGTAAATACGGTGCATTAGATTACACAATCGTCGTTACAGCGTCTGCGTCACAGCCAGCTCCGCTTTTATTCTTAGCACCATATGCGGGCGTAACGATGGGCGAATACTTCATGTACAAAGGACAACACGTTCTTGTTGTATATGATGACTTATCAAAACAAGCGGCAGCTTACCGTGAGCTTTCGTTGTTATTACGCCGTCCGCCAGGTCGTGAAGCGTATCCGGGTGACGTATTCTACTTGCATTCTCGCTTGCTTGAGCGCGCAGCAAAATTAAGCGATGCAAAAGGTGCAGGTTCATTAACAGCGTTGCCGTTCGTTGAAACGCAAGCGGGCGACATTTCAGCATACATTCCAACGAACGTCATTTCCATTACAGACGGACAAATTTTCTTACAGTCTGATTTATTCTTCTCAGGCGTGCGTCCAGCGATTAACGCCGGTCTTTCTGTATCGCGCGTCGGTGGAGCAGCGCAAATTAAAGCGATGAAAAAAGTATCTGGTACGTTGCGTCTTGACTTAGCAGCATACCGCGAGTTAGAGGCGTTCGCGCAGTTCGGTTCGGACCTTGATAAAGCGACACAAGCGAAACTTGCTCGCGGTGCGCGCACAGTTGAAGTGTTAAAACAAGGTTTACATGAGCCGCTACCAGTTGAAAAACAAGTAGCAATTATTTACGCATTAACACGCGGCTTCTTAGATGACATTCCAGTAGAAGACATTCGCCGCTTTGAAAAAGAGTTCCATGCGTGGTTGGATAAAGACGAAAACGGTCAAAAGCTAATGGAACACATTCGCACAACAGGTGATCTTCCAAACGAAGAAGACCTCAACAAAGCGATTGAAGCGTTCAAAAAGACGTTTGTTGTATCGGAGTAAGAAAAGTGAGCGGAACAGCATAGCTGTTCCGTCCCCTTTCAACAATTGAGCGAAAAAGGTGGTGAAACCTTTGGGAGCATCATTACGCGATATAAAAGCGCGCATTAACACGACAAAAAAGACGAGCCAAATTACAAAAGCGATGGAAATGGTCTCGGCATCAAAATTAAACCGTGCGGAACATAATGCAAGATCGTTTACGCCGTATATGGAAAAAATTCAAGAGGTCGTAGCGAGCGTTGCGCTTGGTAGCAACGACGCTTCTCATCCAATGCTTGTAAAGCGCCCGGTAAAAAAGACGGGATATTTAGTAATTACATCGGACCGTGGCTTAGCTGGCGCCTACAACAGCAACGTGCTTCGTACCGTTTTTCAAACAATTCAAGAACGTCACCGTTCGACAGAAGAATATGCGATTATTGCGATCGGTCGCGTCGGCTTAAATTTCTTTAAACGTCGCAACATTCCGGTAGCTTTACATATTACCGGTTTGCCAGATCAACCAACGTTTGCGGACATTAAAGAAATTGCGAACGAAACGGTGAACATGTTCGCAGATGGTACGTTTGATGAGTTGTACATGTTTTACAATCATTTCGTCAGCGCCATCCAACAAGATGTGACGGAGAAAAAGTTATTGCCATTAACTGATTTAGCGTCAGAGAAGAAGTTAACAACTTATGAATTTGAACCGTCACAAGAAGAAATTTTAGAAGTGTTGTTGCCGCAATACGCTGAAAGCTTAATTTATGGCGCGCTGCTCGATGCGAAAGCGAGCGAGCATGCGGCGCGGATGACAGCGATGAAAAACGCAACAGATAACGCAAAAGAATTGATTCGGACACTTACGCTTTCTTACAACCGTGCCCGTCAAGCAGCAATTACGCAAGAAATTACAGAGATTGTGGCCGGAGCGAACGCATTGCAATAACGTTGATTAGCAGTTAGGAGGGAAAACGATGGCAAAAGGACGCGTTATTCAAGTTATGGGTCCCGTTGTAGACGTTAAGTTCGAAGACGGACACTTACCTGCGATTTACAACGCCCTAAAAATTAAACATAAAGCGCGTAACGAAAAAGAAGTCGATATCGACTTAACGTTAGAAGTAGCCCTTCACCTTGGGGACGACACAGTGCGCACAATTGCGATGTCAACGACTGACGGATTAGTGCGTGGAATAGAAGTCATCGATACGGGAGCACCGATTTCTGTTCCTGTCGGTGAAGTCACGCTCGGACGCGTATTTAACGTATTAGGAGAGCCGATTGACTTAGGAGAAGAAATTCCAGCAGACGCTCGTCGCGATGCAATTCACCGTCCAGCACCAAAATTCGAACAACTTTCAACACAAGTTGAAATTCTTGAAACAGGAATTAAAGTTGTAGACCTTCTTGCCCCTTATATTAAAGGTGGAAAAATCGGCTTGTTCGGTGGTGCAGGGGTAGGAAAAACGGTTTTAATCCAAGAGTTAATTAACAACATCGCGCAAGAGCACGGTGGTATTTCCGTATTCGCCGGCGTTGGTGAGCGTACGCGCGAAGGAAACGACTTGTACCATGAAATGAAAGACTCTGGCGTTATTAACAAAACAGCGATGGTATTCGGTCAGATGAACGAGCCACCTGGAGCACGTATGCGCGTTGCGCTAACAGGATTAACAATGGCGGAATATTTCCGTGATGAGCAAGGACAAGACGTATTGTTCTTCATCGACAACATTTTCCGTTTCACGCAAGCAGGTTCAGAAGTTTCTGCCCTATTAGGACGCATGCCTTCAGCGGTAGGTTACCAACCAACACTTGCGACAGAAATGGGTCAATTACAAGAGCGTATTACATCAACAGCTGTCGGTTCAGTTACGTCGATCCAAGCGATTTACGTTCCAGCGGACGACTACACAGACCCAGCACCAGCGACAACGTTCGCGCACTTAGATGCGACAACCAACTTAGAGCGTAAATTATCAGAGATGGGTATTTATCCAGCGGTAGACCCGCTTGCATCGACATCTCGTGCGCTTTCACCAGAAATTGTTGGGGAAGAGCATTACCAAGTTGCACGTAAGGTACAACAAACGTTGCAACGCTATAAAGAATTGCAAGACATTATCGCCATCCTTGGTATGGATGAGCTTTCAGAAGAAGATAAACTTGTCGTTCATCGCGCTCGTCGCATTCAGTTCTTCTTGTCACAAAACTTCCACGTCGCTGAACAGTTTACAGGACAACCTGGTTCATACGTTCCTGTAAAAGAAACAGTTCGTGGCTTTAAAGAAATTTTGGAAGGAAAATATGACCATCTTCCAGAAGATGCGTTCCGCTTAGTCGGCCGTATTGAAGAAGTTGTTGAAAAAGCGAGAAAAATGGGCGTAGAAGTTTAATAAGGGACCGAGGAGGATTTTTTCATGAAGACGATTAAAGTCAGTGTCGTAACTCCGGACGGCCCAGTATATGAAGCGGATGTGGAAATGGTGAGCGCTAAAGCACAAAGCGGCGAACTCGGCGTGTTGCCAGGGCACATTCCGATGGTCGCACCGCTCGAGATTGGCGCAGTTCGCTTAAAGAAAGGAAATGCGACTGAACTTGTAGCGGTGAGCGGTGGCTTTTTAGAAGTTCGCCCTGATCGTGTAACGATTTTGGCGCAAGCTGCAGAACGAGCAGAAGATATTGACGTTGCGCGGGCAAAAGCGGCGAAAGAACGGGCTGAACGCCGCTTGCAAGCGAAACAAGATGAAATCGATCATAAACGGGCAGAATTAGCTTTACGTCGTGCAATTAACCGTTTAAATGTGGCAAATCGTCATTTTTAACCCTAAGAGCATCGCCTCTTAGGGTTTTTTGTTTATTTTTGGAACAAGTTTTATCGACACATATGTGAAGAAGTGATATAATGTTATCGGTTACAGTCGTAATAGTATGACGTTTTCGAAAAATGTGTATAAAGTCACAAAGGGGTGGGACATCGTTGAACGTTTATGTAAACAGTTATGTAGTCGTCTTTGTGTTTCTTTGTTTAGGCATTTTACTTCCAATCGTTGCGCTTACAGCCGGTCGTTTCCTTCGTCCGCATGCGCCAAATGCAGCGAAACAAACGACGTACGAAAGCGGATTAGATCCGTTCCATGATTCGCGCGTGCAGTTTAACGTACGATATTACATTTTTGCGTTATTGTTCGTCATTTTTGATGTAGAAACGGTATTTTTATATCCATGGGCTGTTGCGTTTGATAAGCTTGGTGCATTTGCGCTTATTGAAATGCTCATTTTCGTTGTCATGTTGTTGATTGGACTTGTGTATGCTTGGAAGAAGAAGGTGTTAAAATGGATGTAAAATTATTGAACGTATCAGATCAAGAAATGGAAGAAATGCGTCGCAACGTTTTTTTAACGACGTTAGAACAGCTCAAAGCATGGGCGCGCAGCAATTCCTTATGGCCGCTCACGTTCGGTCTTGCCTGTTGTGCCATTGAAATGATGGGAGTTGGTTCTTCGCATTACGATTTAGATCGCTTCGGATCTTTCTTTCGCACATCACCTCGTCAATCAGATGTCATGATCGTTTCAGGAACTGTGACGAAAAAAATGGCTCCCATTGTTCGTCGTCTGTACGATCAAATGCCTGAACCGAAATGGGTCATCGCGATGGGATCGTGTGCGACGGCAGGAGGTCCGTATGTGAAGTCGTATTGCGTTGTGAAAGGTGTCGATCAAATTGTACCTGTTGACGTATACATTCCGGGCTGTCCGCCAAATCCAGCCGCATTAATTTATGGCATTAACAAGCTAAAAGAGAAAATTCGCTATGAAGCGAAAATTGGAAAGAAGGTGCTGTAAATGAGCGAGGAAAAAGATTTACAGCAACTAAAAAAAGAAGCAGCGGAACGCGCAAAACAATTAGCAAAAGAGCGACTTGCAGCGAAGCAGGCGACGGAACAAACCGAGCCAACGCTCGAAAGCGAAGATGACCTTGCGCTTGCGAAGAAAAAAGCGGCAGCAGCGGCAAAAGCGAAAGCCGCAGCGTTAGCGAAACAAAAAGCGGCAGAGGCAGGAGAATTAAGCGAAGAAGAATTGGCGAAGAAAAAAGCGGCAGCAGCGGCAAAAGCGAAAGCCGCAGCGTTAGCGAAACAAAAAGCGGCAGAGGCAGGAGAATTAAGCGAAGAAGAATTGGCGAAGAAAAAAGCGGCAGCAGCGGCAAAAGCGAAAGCCGCAGCGTTAGCGAAACAAAAAGCGGCAGAGGCAGGAGAATTAAGCGAAGAAGAATTGGCGAAGAAAAAAGCGGCAGCAGCGGCAAAAGCAAAAGCCGCAGCGGCAGCAAAAGTAAAAAGTGCAGATGTCGCTGAAGAAAAAGAGGAAAAACCGTCACCAAATCAGCCATATCTCGACAAATACGTCAAAGTCATTGAAGAGCATCTCGGAAAGGATGTATTAGAAAACGCTTACATCAATCGTTTGTCGAAAGACGTACCGACGCTCGTTGTGAAAAAAGATACATATTTTAAAGTGGCTGAGTTTTTAAAATATAATGAGCAACTAAGTTTTGATTATTTATCCGAATTGCACGGAACAGATTTCCAAACGCATATGGAAGTGTACGTCCACTTGCATTCTTATAAAAATCGCCAGTCCGTTGCGCTGAAAGTAAAAATTGATCGTGACGATCCGGTTATTGATTCGCTTGTTCCGCTTTGGCCAGGGGCGAATTGGCCGGAGTGCGAGGCGTACGATTTGCTTGGCATTCGTTTTGAAGGTCATCCACAACTCATTCGCATTTTCTTAGGGGAAAACTGGGTCGGCTATCCGCTCCGGAAAGATTACGAGCCGTACGATATGGAGGGGTAAGGACGTGCTGAGAACAGAGGAGATGCTTTTAAACGTCGGACCACAACATCCGAGCACGCATGGGGTATTTCGCCTCGTGCTAAAAATTGATGGAGAGATGATTAAAGAAGCGACTCCCGTCATCGGTTATCTTCATCGCGGGACAGAAAAAATCGCAGAAAATTTGCAGTATACGCAAATTATCCCGTATACAGATCGGATGGACTATTTATCCGCGATGACGAACAACTACGTCATTTGTCATGCAGTGGAAACGATGATGGGCATTGAAGTGCCAGAGCGGGCGGAATATTTACGTGTGCTTGCGATGGAACTTGGTCGCATTGCAAGCCACCTCGTTTGGTGGGGAACGTATTTGCTTGATATTGGTGCAGTCAGTCCGTTTTTATATGCGTTTCGTGAACGAGAAATGATTATTAATCTATTAAACGAACTGTCAGGTGCGCGGCTCACATTTAACTACATGCGTGTTGGTGGAGTAAAATGGGATGCGCCAGATGGATGGATCGACAAAGTCAAGCAGTTCGTTCCGTATATGCGCAAGCAGCTCGAAGGCTATCATGAGCTCGTTACAGGAAACGAAATTTTCCGCAATCGCGTCATCGGCGTCGGCAAATACACGAAAGAAGAAGCGTTAGCATATTCGTTAAGCGGCGTTAATTTACGTTGTACAGGAGTGAAATGGGATTTAAGAAAAGACGAACCGTATTCGATTTATGATCGGTTTGATTTTGATGTACCTGTACGCACAGAAGGTGACTGTTTTGCCCGTTATGAGTGCCGTCTCGCTGAAATTGAGCAATCGCTTTGCATTATTGAGCAAGCGTGCGAACAGTTTCCGAATGGCGGCGAAATTATGGCGAAAGTGCCAAAAATCATTAAAGCGCCACCGGGCGAAGCGTATGTACGCATCGAGTCGCCGCGGGGAGAAATTGGTTGTTATATTGCGAGCGACGGGAAAAAAGAGCCGTATCGCTTAAAATTCCGTCGACCGTCATTTTATAATTTGCAAATCCTTCCGAAACTACTTAAAGGGGAAAATATCGCGAATTTAATTGCGATACTTGGCGCGATTGATATCGTGCTTGGGGAGGTCGATGGATGATGATGGAACAACTTTTGCAGTCGACGCCGAGTTGGACGAATGTCGCTATTTTCTTTGCGATTGGCGTAGGGCTGTTGCTCGTTGTGTTAGGATTTGTCACGTATGGCATTTTAGCGGAACGAAAAGTCATGGGATTTATGCAAGGTCGCATCGGTCCGAACCAAGTTGGAGGACGCTGGGGGTTGCTCCAAACCGTTGCTGACGTGTTAAAGCTACTGTTGAAAGAAGATACGATTCCAAAAGCTGCAGATCGTCCATTGTTCATTTTAGCACCGGTCATTGCGTTTGCTCCTGCTTTTATGGTGCTTGCAGCGTTGCCGCTTACCGATGCGTTGCAATTTGCTGATATTGGGGTAGGGCTATTGTATTACATTGCCGTTTCTGGATTAACAACCATCGGGGTTGTCACAGGCGCATGGGCATCGAACAACAAATATGCGCTACTTGGAGGCATGCGCGCAGCTGCACAAATGATTTCATACGAAGTGCCGCTTGTTATGTCTGTCATTGGTGTTATTTTGTTATCGGGAAGTTTAAACTTAAACGACATTGTTGAAGCGCAAAAAGATGTTTGGTTTATCGTTGTGCAGCCGATTGGGTTTCTCGTTTTTCTTGTCGCGGCTGTGGCAGAGTTAAATCGGACGCCGTTTGACTTACCAGAAGCTGAATCGGAACTTGTCGCGGGATTCCATGTTGAATATTCTGGCTTTCGTTGGGCGTTTTTCATGCTAGCAGAGTACGTGTACTTTTTTGCGATGGCGGCATTAACGACTGTGCTCTTTTTAGGAGGATGGCATCCGCTTCCGTTTCTCGGTTTTATTCCAGGAGCTGTTTGGTTTGCATTAAAATTTAGCGTTGTCGTCTTTTTATTCATTTGGTTTCGCATTACGTTTCCGCGTGTGCGTGCCGATCAATTGATGGAATTTGGTTGGAAAGTGTTATTGCCAGTTGCGCTCGTGAATATTTTTGTGACAGCTCTTGTAAAACAACTATTTTTTTAAATAAAAAGGTGGGTGGGCAGAAATGCTCGGTTTAATGAAAGGATTAGCGTATACGCTGAAAAACTTAACAAAAGAAAAAGTGACGTACGATTATCCGAATGAACCGCTTCCGCTGCCGGATCGCTTTCGCGGCATTCAAAAGTTTTATCCGGAAAAATGTATCGTTTGCAATCAGTGCGCAAACATTTGCCCGACCGACTGTATCCAGTTGACGGGTAAAAAACATCCGGACCCGACGAAAAAAGGAAAAATTATTGATACGTACGACATTAACTTTGAAATTTGCATTTTATGCGATTTATGTACTGAAGTATGCCCAACCGAGGCGATTGTCATGACGAACAACTTTGAATTAGCGGAATATAGCCGCGATGAATTATTTAAAGATTTAACGTGGCTTGATGAAAACGATACGAACGTGCGGAAGGTGAATAAGCCATGAGTGGACAATATATTGCATTTTTCGTTCTTGCGCTCATTGCGCTTGGGGGCGGCATTTTTATGTTAAATTTAAACAAAGTCGTCCATATGGTCGTGGCGCTCGTCTTTACGTTCGTCAGCATCGCCGGCATTTACGTGCTTTTATCCGCTGAATTTGTCGCGGCTGTTCAAGTGCTTATTTATTCTGGGGCAATTACGATCATTATGTTGTTTGGCATTATGCTTACGCGCCATCAAGATGACGGGCAGTCGACAGGTAGCCCGCTTCGAAAAGCGTTCGCTTTGCTCGGTACGGTTGCTTTTGGTGCCGTCGTGTATATTGGCATTCGTACGCTTGACTTTGGCAGTGAAGCAGTCGGGCTTCATGATAAAAATACGGAACAAATCGGAATCGCGATATATTCGAAGTACGTCATTCCGTTTGAGCTTGCGTCTGTTTTGTTGCTTGTCGCATTAATTGGAGCGGTCATTTTAGCGAAAAAAGATGATAAGGAGGCGGGAGAATGAGTGGCGTACCGTTATCCGCCTATCTCGTATTTGCGCTTCTGTTATTTTGCATCGGATTGTACGGGGCGTTAACAAAACGTAATACAGTAATCGTACTCATTTGTATTGAACTTATGTTAAATGCTGTAAATGTTAATTTAGTCGCATTTAGCAAATACGGGGTAAACCCGGGCATTACAGGTCAAGTGTTTTCTCTCTTTACGATTACTGTTGCCGCGGCAGAAGCAGCAGTTGGATTAGCCATTTTAATTGCGCTATACCGCAATCGCAAAACGATTCATATTGATGAAGTCGATTCGATGAAACGATAAAGGATGGGAAACAAAGGGGTTATATTATAAATGCACCTGAAAAAGGGGATGATTGAACGATGATGGAAAACGCATGGCTCATACCGCTTTTTCCGTTCGTATCGTTTGTTGTGCTGCTTGTTGTGGGCAAGCAGTTAAAAGAACGAAGCGCGTATGTCGGAATGTTGTTGACGTTTCTTTCGCTCGCATTTGCCCTCGGAGCGTTGTATGAGCGATGGACGGCATCAACATACAAACAAGCATACACATGGTTAACAATCGGGGATGTGCATTTGACCGTCGGCTTTGAAGTGAATGCCTTAAATGCATTGATGCTCGTTGTCGTATCGCTTGTTAGTTTTCTCGTACATACGTATGCGAAAGGGTATATGCATGGTGATGAGCGCTTTCCTGTATTTTACGCATATTTAGGATTGTTTACATTCGCGATGCTTGGGCTTGTCGTATCACCCAACTTACTGCAAACGTATATCTTTTGGGAACTTGTCGGTCTCGGCTCGTTCTTACTGATCGGATTTTATTTTTACAAAGAAGAAGCAAAAGCTGCAGCGAAAAAAGCGTTCATTATGACGCGCATCGGGGACGTTGGCTTATTGATCGGCATGATTTTATTGTTCTTAGAAGTGAAAAGCTTTGAATATGAAGCGATTTTTGCTTCGTTGCAAAGCGGTAATGTGTCAACGACGATCATTACATTAAGCGCCATTCTTATTTTTATTGGAGCTGTCGGGAAATCTGGTCAATTTCCGCTTCATACGTGGCTTCCAGATGCGATGGAAGGCCCGACGCCTGTATCGGCATTAATTCACGCCGCAACGATGGTCGCTGCTGGGGTATATTTAGTGGCGACATTGTTCCCGCTTTATGAAGCGAGCGAGACAGCGATGATGACTGTCGCTTATGTTGGAGCATTTACTGCTATTTTTGCGGCATCGATCGGTCTTGTGCAAACGGACATTAAACGCGTGCTTGCATATTCTACCGTCAGCCAGCTTGGCTATATGATGTTAGCGCTCGGTTCCGCAGGTTATGTTGCAGGCGTCTTTCATTTAATGACGCACGCCTTTTTTAAAGCGTTGCTCTTTTTAGCGGCAGGTAGTGTTATTCATGCGGTGCATACGCAAAATATTGAACAAATGGGCGGATTGTGGAAAAAAATGAAATGGACCGCTCCACTCTTTTTAATCGGAACGTTAGCCATTAGCGGCTTTCCATTTTTCTCAGGCTTTTTCAGCAAAGATGAAATTTTAATTGCCGCGTGGACGCACGGGCATGTCGGTTTATTTGTTGTCGCTGTTGTTGCTGCCTTTTTCACAGCGTTTTATATGTTCCGCTTATTTTTCCTTGTGTTTACAGGTGAAGCGCGGACAAATGCTCAAGATGTACATGAGTCACCAACGGTTATGGTGTTGCCGATGATTGTGCTCGGTGTGCTCGCAGTTGTTTCTGGTTACGTGCAAACACCATGGGGAGCGTTTTTAGGTGAGTGGTTGACAGAAGGAACGAACTGGCATGCCCATACAGAAGGTCCAAGCTGGATTATGATTGTGGCGACAATCGTTTCATTATGCGGAATCGCATTAGCATGGCTCATATATGGCAAACGTGCGATTGCGCGCGACTGGCTATCGTCACGTTTCCCGCTTACGTACAACGTGCTTATGAACAAATATTACATCGACGAGTTTTACGGACTTACTGTCATTCGCGCTACCTCGTTTATTAGCTTGTTATTTGAGTATATCGATCGGTTCCTCGTCGAAGGATTGGCACAATTATTCGCAGCAACAGCGCGCGGTATCGGTCGAATCGGCTCGCGTTTACAAAACGGGCAAGTGCAAATGTATGGCACGGTGACTATTGTTGCTTTAGCGATTCTCGTCGTCATTTTTGCGGTGACAGGGGGGGATTTATAATGCAGCCATACTTTTTATCGCTCTTAATTTTCTCCCCGCTTTTAGGTATACTCGTTCTTTCGCTTCTTTCGAAAGAACAAGAAAAAGCGATTAAATGGCTTGGTGTGTTGGCGACGTTGCCATCGTTATGCTTATCATTGTTTGCGTTTTGGCAATATCAAAACGGTTATGATATAAGCAAGTTAGCGGAAAAACGGTCATGGATTCAATTTGGTGAGTTCCCGTTTTTAAAGGAGACGGATTTTACTGTCGCATATGAACTTCATGTGGACGGTTTCGCGCTTGTCATGATCGTTTTAACGACGATTTTAGCGACGCTTGCGGCGATCGCTTCTACATCTATCCAAAAAGAGTGGAAAGGGTATTTTCAACTGTTTTTATTGCTTGAAATCGGTATGCTTGGCGTATTTGCTGCTAGCAACCTTGTACTCTTTTTCATCTTTTTTGAGTTGACGCTCATCCCGATGTTTTTCTTAATCGGAAAATGGGGATATTTCGAAAAAGAAAAGGCAGCTTACAGCTATTTAATTTATAACGGTCTCGGTTCCGCTGTCTTATTGATCGTCATTGTCGTCTTGTTTGCACGCACGGGAACATCGAATATCGATGAGCTGCGCCACATATTAACGGATCCGATGGCACAAACCATTTCGCCAATTTCCGACGATCTTCGTTACGGTCTATTTGTTGCATTACTCGTTGCATTTGGGGTAAAATTGCCGATTGTACCGCTTCATCGTTGGATGTTGCGCGTGCACGTTCAGGCGCCCCCATCAGTTGTCATGCTGCATGCAGGGGTGTTGTTAAAAATTGGTGCTTTCGGTCTTATCCGATTTGCATTCGGATTATTTCCCGGGCAATTTCAACAATTTTCGACATGGCTTATTGTTTTCGGTATTGTCAACTTGTTGTACGGTGCGTTTTTAGCGCTTAGACAAACCGACTTTAAAATGGTGCTTGCTTATTCGAGTGTATCGCATATGGGCATTGTATTGATTGGCCTTGGATCTCTTAACGAAGCGGGAATACAAGGGGCGATTTTCCAAGCGGTATCACACGGATTTATCGCTGCGTTTTTATTCTTCTTCGTTGGCGTTATGTACGAAAGAACGCGCACGACAACACTTGTTCGTCTAGGTGGTTTGGCGAAGACGATGCCGTACGTTTCAGGTTTTATTCTTGCTGGAGCGATGGCTTCGCTCGGTTTACCAGGAACGTCCGGGTTTATTAGCGAGTTTATGGCGTTTGTCGGCGCATTTCAAGCAGAACCTTGGTTAGCTGCGATCGGTACGCTCGGTATTATTATGACCGCTGTGTATTTATTACGTGCTGTACTTGGCATGACGTTCGGACAAACAACGGTGTCAAACGTGTATGACTTACGAGGCATCGAATGGGTGCCTGCAATTAGTTTACTGCTTCTTATTGTCATCATCGGTGTATATCCGAACGTATTGGCGATGCCACTACAAACGACGATTGAAACGATGATGAACGGGTTAGGGGGTTGATGAGATGGATTTCGAAACATTACTTAGCTATGAATGGGGCGTCATGGTGCCGGAATTTATCATTCTCGGTGTGGCAGTTGCGCTCTCACTCATCGACCTATTTATGCCGGAAAATCGTAGTCGGCGTCTTCTTGGCTTATTCGCTTTTGTTGGCGTCGCCGTTTCATTCGTATCGCTCCTTGGTTTATGGACGAGTGATGTCACGTCCATTTTAGGTGATACGTTTCGCCTTGATTCGTTTGCCAAATCATTTAAAGCGTTATTGCTCGTTGGTAGTGCGCTCGTTTTATTGCTTGCCCTTCATTACGAACCGAAAGAGCGCATCGCGTATCGTGGTGAGTTTTACTACTTGTTTTTAACCGCGCTTCTTGGTGCAATGATGATGACATCAAGCGGCGATCTCATTACGTTGTTTATCGGTCTTGAATTATTGTCGCTTTCTTCTTATATTCTCGTCGCGATTCGGAAAAAACATACATTAGCCAATGAAGCAGCGTTAAAATACGTCATTACCGGAAGTATTGCAACAGCTATCACGTTGTTCGGGATGAGCTACATATTTGGCTTCACCGGATCGACGAATATAAAAGAAATTGCTGGGCAACTTGCAAGCATGTATGATGAGAATCACCAATACATTTTATCGCTCGCCTTTTTGCTTACGTTTGTTGGGCTATCGTTTAAATTAGCAGCCGCTCCATTTCATATGTGGGCGCCAGATGTGTATCAAGGCGCAACGACACCAGTTGTTTCTTTCTTAAGCGTTGTTTCTAAAACAGCTGGATTTGTTATCGTGTTGCGCGTCATCGTTTCCGTATTTGCTCAAACGCCATCAGGAAGTTCGGCTTCGATGCTTATGACGCTTGCGCCATACATCGCCTTTTTGGCAGGAGCAACGATGATTATTGGCAATACAATTGCGCTTCGTCAACGGAACATAAAGCGTATGCTCGCATATTCAAGCGTGGCACATGCAGGTTATGTACTAGTCGCTTTTGCGAGCTTATCGATGTTTATGTTTGAAGCGATTTGGTTTTACTTGTTGGCTTATTCCTTTATGACAATTGGAGCGTTTGCGATTTTACAAGTCGTCTCTCAGCATCATGATGATGAAGACGTGAGCATATTTGCGGGCTTGTACCGCCGCTCGCCGCTCATGGCGGTAGCAATGACAATCTTTTTACTATCGCTTGCAGGCATTCCTGGGACGGCTGGATTTATCGGGAAAATGAACATTTTCCTCGGTGCGTTCGTCGTTGAGCCAGCTCATTACGTGCTCGCAACCATTATGGTGATCACGACAGTTGTATCGTACGTATATTACTTCGGCATTTTCGTTCAAATGTTTTTCCGGCCGATCGAACATACACATCGATTAGAGTGGCCACCTGGGGTTATTGTGGTTGTCGTTATTTGTGTCATCGGCACCGTTTTATTAGGGGTGTTTCCGAACATTGCCTACGATTTCCTTGCACCATTTGAACATTTTAGCGATTTTCTTCAATAAGACGTATAATGGAAGGGGTGTACCCTTCCATTTTTATGTTGAAGGAGGAGTAAACATGGAAACATTCGGACAAGAGGCGTTAATTAGTTTATTATCGCATTTATTTTTCATTACAGTGACGTGGTGGACGTTGCAAGCGGTGCGACTTGAAGTAATTTTTAAACCGAATCGCATCGTTCAAGCGCGTGTATTTTACATTCTTTTGACGATTGCCATCGGCTCATTAGTGAGCAATTTCTTTTTAGATTATTTACGTTGGTCACGCCAGTTGCCATTTTTACTTTAAACGCGACCATTGTCGATTTTTTTCACGTATGTTCCCTTCCGATCTGGCAACAATAAAAGCTAAGGAGAGGAAGGGAAAAAAGATGAAAAAAAGATGGTTGGCACTCGTTATTTTTTGTTTGTTATTAAGTGGTTATCAGATGTACGATAGTAAACGTGTCGATGAAGAAATAACGAAAATAAACGACATGCTTGGCGTATTTGAAGCCCATCATATTTACCTCAAACGATGGAATGTCTACGCCAAAGAGCAAGTGCTTACAAATGACCCTCACAACTGGATCCAACAATACGTGAGAACATGGTCCTCTTTTCATTGGACGGTTGAACCGCACAAGATGATTGGCAAACGTGAAACCTCCGCTTACGTTGAAACGATTCAACTTATCACGGTCGGTCATCATCCAACCATTCTTGTCTTATACGAAGCAACCGGTTCAACGTGGAATAAACCAATCGAACGCACGTTCGTCCGACAAACGACAAAATTATTCGTAAGACCTACATTTTTCACTTGTATTACAGGGGAATTCGATGGTAAGATGAAAGGTGTTTTGTTTGACAAGGCGGTTCGCTTGCTTGCTTCGTTTCAAGCGCAACCGATTGAATCATTGCGTGAAGAGGCATTTGTCTCTGTCTCAGCATATACTGGGCAGTGGAAGACGTCACTTTCTGTCGGACAACAACAAATGAATCTTCAACTGGCGTTACGACAAGACGGATTGGGCGCGCGAACGACCGTTGTCATTGGCACCCCAATCATAACAACTGAATATTAATATAGAGACTTTGGACGCGGAGGGGAATGCCTTGGAAAAAATCATCGTCCGCGGCGGGAAACGGTTAAGTGGCACAGTGAAAGTGGAAGGTGCGAAAAACGCTGTGTTACCTGTCATCGCCGCAACATTATTAGCAAGTGAAGGAAAAAGCGTCATTTACGATGTACCCGAACTCTCCGATGTATATACGATTGGTGAAGTGTTACGTCATTTACAAGCGGACGTAACGGTTGGCAACAATAAAATTGTCGTCGATGCATCTGGAGGGTTGAATGTTGAAGCTCCTTTTGAATATGTGCGAAAAATGCGAGCATCTGTATTAGTGATGGGTCCATTGCTTGCGCGCAAAGGTCGCGCACGTGTCGCGCTACCAGGCGGATGTGCGATCGGGTCGAGACCAATCGACCAACATTTAAAAGGATTTGAAGCAATGGGTGCGACGGTGAAAATCGGGAACGGTTTCATCGACGCTAAAGTGAACGGAAAGTTGCGCGGAGCAAAAATTTATTTAGATTTCCCAAGTGTCGGTGCGACAGAAAACATTATGATGGCTGCCGTATTGGCCGAAGGCACAACTATCATTGAAAACTGTGCCAAAGAGCCAGAGATTGTTGATTTAGCGAACTTTTTAAATGCCATGGGTGCGAAAGTGCGCGGGGCTGGAACGGGCACGATTCGCATTGAGGGTGTTACTACATTATATGGTGCCGAACATACAGTTATTCCTGATCGTATTGAAGCTGGAACATTTATGATCGCCGCTGCCATTACAGGCGGAAACGTTCTTGTACAAGGTGCGGTGCCAGAACATTTGACGTCGTTAATCGCAAAGCTTGAGGAAATGGGCGTCACTATTATTGAAGAAGACAACGGTTTGCGCGTCATTGCTCCAGACAAACTGAAAGCAGTCGACGTAAAAACAATGCCACATCCCGGCTTTCCAACAGATATGCAGTCGCAAATGATGGCGCTTCTTATGAAAGCCGAAGGCACAAGTATGGTGACAGAAACAGTATTTGAAAATCGGTTTATGCATGTCGAAGAATTTCGTCGTATGAATGCCGATGTAAAAATTGAAGGGCGTTCTGTCATCATTAACGGCCCATGCCACTTGCAAGGGGCAGAAGTTGCCGCAACGGACTTACGTGCTGCCGCGGCGCTTATTTTAGCCGGACTTGTAGCAGAAGGATATACGCGTGTGACTGAACTGAAACATTTAGATCGCGGTTACGTTCGCTTCCATGAAAAATTAGCTGCGTTAGGTGCAGATATTGAACGTGTACGTGAAGATATCGATACGGTACAAAGACAAATGACAGATGTTGGATGAATATAAGAAACGACCGTTTGCGGAAGGCGAATGGTCGTTTTTTGCATATATGCTTGTCCCCCTGCATAAAGTGTAATAATGACAAAGGGGGGATTCGATTGCGACAATGGATGATGGCAACGATGGCGTTATTTACACTCATTTTACTCATTCCTGCATTAGTTGTTTTAGCATTTGGGGAAAAGCAAGAGGCACCCCTTCCTGCCCAACCGATGCAAATTCAAGCGCGCGACGAGCCGATGGTGGAAGTAGCTGTATATCGAAGTAAAGAAAAAAAAGTGGAGCGGCTTCCGCTTGAGCAATATGTCGTTGGTGTGGTAGCAGCGGAAATGCCAGCAGAGTTTGAAATGGAAGCATTAAAAGCGCAAGCGTTAACTGCACGAACGTATATTGTGAAACAGCTAATATACAATCAGCCCCTTCAACTGCCAGAAGGGGCAAACGTCACCGATACGGTCATGCATCAAGTGTATTATAATGACGAGCAATTAAAAGAAATGTGGGGCATGAGTTACGAATGGAAAATAAAAAAAATTAAAGAGGCTGTCGAGGCGACGAGAGGACAAATTTTAACGTACAACAATGAGCCGATTGAAGCAGCATTTTTCTCCACGAGCAACGGTTATACAGAAAACTCAGAAGCGTACTGGCAAAACGCTTTCCCTTATTTAACGAGCGTCGAAAGCCCGTGGGATACACAGTCGCCGAAGTTTTATGAACAAGTGATACTATCTGTTCACGAATTTGAACAACGGCTCGGTGTTAAATTACCGAAAGACGGTTCGGTTGGCAAAGTGCTTGCGCGCACGCCAGGCAAGCGTGTGGCTCTTGTCGATATTAATGGTAAACAGCTTACTGGCCGTGAAGTGCGTGAAAAGTTGCAATTAAAATCAACGGATTTTACATGGACAAGGCAAGAAAATAACATTGTCATTACGACGAAAGGATATGGCCACGGTGTCGGCATGAGTCAATATGGGGCAAACTTTTTAGCCAAACAAGGGAAAACATATAAAGAGATTGTCAAATATTATTACCAAGGGGTACAAATTCACGATCTTTCACTTGTCGCTTCGAAATTTTGAAGCGACAAATTTTTTTATTTTCATGTGTATAAATGTTCTTCTTTCTGTTCACAATGGTTGCTGAGGTGATGAACATGAAAGAAGAAAGCAAAAAAGTTTCAAAGTTGTTTCGTAAACGTTGGGTTGTTCCTTCCATTTATTTGTTAAGCGCAGCGCTCATTTTAACAGGTGTGCTTTGGTTTCAAAGCAAAACAAACGATATTATTCAACCACCTGTCGATGAGCGGACAAAATCGGGCACAGCTGTGAAAGAACCAGACGCTGTCCCTGTTCAACAAGTAGTTGAACAAATTGCGATGCCTGTCCTTGATCCAAACGCTGTTGAAATCGCTAAACCATTTTACGACTTTAGTGCACCAGCTGAAGAACAAGAAGCTGCTCTCGTCTCTTATAATGATGAATATTATCCGAACAAAGGTGTCGACATCGCGATGAAAAACGGCGAAAGCTTTGATGTAACTGCATCATTAAGTGGAACAGTCATTAAAGCAGAAAAAGACCCACTCTTTGGATACGTCGTCCATATTCAACACGATCGTGGCGTTGTGACGGTATATCAATCATTACAAGACGTTCAAGTGAAAACAGGTGATACAGTAAAACAAGGACAAGTGATCGCAAAAGCGGGTACAAACGAGTTTAATAAAGAAGCCGGCGTTCACGTTCACTTTGAAATTCGGAAAGATGGGCAAGCGGTTAACCCAGTCGCTTACTTCGATCAACCGCTTAGCGCATTGGAAACGAGAGAACAACAAACGGAACAACAAGAAACAAATCAAAACAAAACAAATGAACAACAAAGCGATCCGTCAAGCACTGTTCCAGATGCTTCGATCGGAATGGCAAGAACATGAACAGGTGGGCAAAATGCTCATCTGTTCGCTTTTTTATGGAATATATTTTCTTCTTACCTAATACACTATTACAAACTTGAACAACGAGAGTGTTTGAGGTGAGATGAACGATTTGGTCATGAACGAGTAAACGCCACTGCGACAAACGCCTTATACGTCTCATTTCACACTTCTCACATCCAACCTAGGGAGGCGAGCAGTGTGCACGATTACATCAAAGAGCGTACAATCAAGATTGGCAAGTATATCGTGGAGACGAGAAAAACCGTTCGCGTCATCGCGAAAGAGTTCGGTGTATCTAAAAGCACCGTGCATAAAGACTTAACGGAACGGCTCCCGGAAATTAACCCCGAATTAGCGAATGAAGTGAAAGAAATTTTAGATTACCATAAATCCATTCGCCATTTGCGTGGAGGGGAAGCGACAAAGAAAAAGTATAAAAAAGAAACAGAGCAAGCGACGTAAATTTGTTGTTCCCCTTGTCAAAAATATTCTCTTTTTTTTGCCATCGTTGTGGTAAAATATTTTATTAGGAGAAATGGCAAGGAGGAACATATAATGTTTTTGGCAAGGGATATCGGCATCGATCTCGGCACGGCGAACGTGTTGATTTATGTGAAAGGAAAAGGCATTGTATTAAACGAGCCTTCTGTCGTTGCGATTGATCAACATACAAAGCGAGTGTTGGCAGTCGGAGAGGAAGCGCGGCGCATGGTCGGGCGCACGCCTGGGCATATTGTTGCCATCCGTCCGTTAAAAGATGGCGTCATTGCGGACTTCGACATTACAGAAGCAATGTTAAAACATTTTTTAAGCAAGCTGAACTTAAAAGGATGGTTTGCCAAACCGCGCATTTTAATTTGTTGTCCAACGAACATTACGTCAGTCGAACGTAAAGCGATTAAAGAAGCAGCCGAAAAAAGCGGCGGCAAAAAAGTGTACTTAGAAGAAGAGCCGAAAGTGGCAGCGATCGGCGCAGGGATGGATATTTTCCAACCTTCTGGAAACATGGTCATCGACATTGGTGGCGGCACGACAGACGTTGCTGTTTTATCGATGGGTGACATCGTCACATCCGCATCAATTAAAGTAGCGGGCGATAAATTTGACCAAGAAATTTTAAGTTATATTAAACGAGAATATAAACTATTAATCGGTGAGCGAACAGCGGAAGAAATTAAAATAAACATCGCGACTGTATTTCCAAATGCTCGCGATGAAGCGATGGATATTCGCGGTCGCGATTTAGTAACCGGCTTGCCAAGAACGATTACGATTCGCTCTGGTGAAATTGAAAAAGCGCTACGTGAAACGGTATATACGATCGTCCAAACAGCAAAAAGCGTGCTCGAGCGCACGCCACCGGAACTGTCAGCCGACATTATTGACCGCGGTGTTTTCTTAACAGGAGGCGGAGCGTTGCTTCATGGCATTGACCAACTGCTTGCGCAAGAATTAAAAGTGCCTGTTTTTATTGCGGAAAACCCGATGGATTGTGTCGCGATCGGCACAGGATTAATGCTTGATAACATCGACAAAGCTCCATATCGTCAACTTGTGTAGGTGCCATTGGGAAATGGTACCTATTCGCTTTTTTCCCCTTTTTCTTTTATAATGAAAGTAGTGTGAAAACGATGGAGGGGACATTTTATGTTTCGCGGACTATATACAGCGGCTTCAGGCATGCTTTCCCAACAACGCCGCATTGAAATGATGACGAACAATATCGCAAACGCCAATACGCCAGGCTATAAAGCCGATCAAGCATCGTTACGGGCTTTTCCAGAGATGTTGATGCATCGCATTCAACAAACGACGATTCCGACAGAAAAAAAACTGACATGGCGTGATCGTACATACATCGGTCCATTGTCAACAGGTGTGTACGTGCAAGAACTTGTGCCAAACTTTGCTCAAGGCGATATACGCGAAACAGGCAACAATACCGACTTAGCCATTGTTGATGGCACAGGCACGTCATTTTTTACGGTACAAAACGAAACAGGCGACATTCGTTATACGCGAAACGGTCATTTTACGATTGATGCAGACGGCTTTTTAACGACGATAGACGGTTTTTACGTGCTCGATGAAAACGGCAACCGTATTTTCGTCGGGGACGAGCAGTTTACCGTATTAACGGACGGTACGATTACAAAAAATGGAGAACAAATGGCACGCCTTCGCATCGCCTATGCTGAAAATGTCCAAACGCTTGCGAAAGAAGGAAACGGTTTATTTCGAGCAGAACAACAACTCCCGCCTGCTGAGACGTATACGATTCGTCAACAATATATTGAGCGCTCGAACGTCGATTTATCTCGTGCGATGACGGACATGCTTTCAGCTTACCGAGCGTTTGAAGCGAACCAAAAAATTTTACAAGCATACGATAAAAGTATGGACAAAGCGGCAAACGAAATCGGCCGCCTAAAGTAGGAGGATATGTATGTTGCGCTCAATGATTACTGCCGCCAATACAATGAACCAACTCCAACAACAACTAGACGTCATTAGCCATAATATCGCAAACGTCAACACAACCGGGTTTAAAAAACGCGATGCGGTGTTCGGTGAATTGCTTGCTCAACAGTTTACTAACTTGCCAAAAACAGATGAAGCACCACGTCTTACGCCTGTAGGTGTCCGCCTTGGCGTTGGGGCGAAAGTAGCGTCAACACATATGCAAATGAAACAAGGCTCGATTGTAAAAACGGATCGTCCACTTGATCTTGCATTGACGAAAGAGGGGCAATTTTACCGCATTCTTGTCGACGGCGCGATTCAATATACGCGCGACGGTGCGTTTTACCTTAGTCCGTCGGCAAACAATCCGAATGAACTGATGCTTGTAACAGCGGATGGTTATGCGTTGCTTGATGAAAACGATGAACCGATTACTGTGCGCGAAGGGTTTAAAGACATTCAAGTCACTCAAAACGGCACGATGCAATTTATTGCGCCAAGCGGAAACATCATGAAGACCGCAAACATCGGCGTATCATATGTCACCCGCCCTCAACTGATGCAGGCGCTCGGCGACAATCGTTTTGCTTTTCCAGCTGATGTAAATGCTCCAAATGCGGTCATCAATTTAGCTAACAACAACCGTAACGCCATCTCAATGCAACAATACGCCCTTGAACAATCGAACGTGGAATTAGCGACGGAAATGAGCGAACTTATGATTACGCAACGGTCATACCAACTTAATGCGCGTGCGATTACATTATCGGATCAAATGATGGGGCTAATTAACGGCATTCGTTCATAGAGAGGGAATGTATATGGAGGAAAAACAACAGAAACGCTCGCTCCGCCGTCCGCGCCGCCGTCTTATTCCGATTTGGCTTCGTTTACTCATCGTCTTTTGTTTGATTACGATTAGCACATTAGTAGGAGCGATGGTTGGCTACGGTATGCTCGGCGACGGCAAGCCATTTGACGCACTAAAACCAGCAACGTGGCAACATATTATCGATTTAATCGAAAAACAGTAGTGGACAGACCACTTTAAAACATGGTACATTGAAAACAAACAACGGAAGGGAGATCCTTCCGTTTTTTTATAAAGGAGGAATGACGTATGCTTGATATGCAACAAATTCAACAAATTATTCCACATCGCTATCCGTTTTTACTCGTTGACCGCATTGTTGAAGTGGAAGAAGGAAAACGAGCCGTTGGCATAAAAAACGTCAGTGCCAATGAACAATTTTTTGTCGGTCATTTTCCTGAATATGCTGTTATGCCGGGCGTGTTAATTGTCGAGGCGCTCGCGCAAGTCGGGGCTGTCGCCATGTTAATGAAAGAAGAAAACCGAGGTCGCCTCGCCTTTTTCACAGGCATTGATAACTGCCGATTTAAAAAGCAAGTGAAACCTGGTGATCAATTACGATTAGAAGTCGAAATGGTTCGCTTTAAAGGGGCAATCGGCAAAGGAAAAGGTGTCGCTACCGTCGACGGCGAACTCGTTTGCGAAACAGAAATCATGTTTGCGCTTGGAGAAAAATAATGAATAACTGTCTCCTTTCTGGGTATGTTATAGGTGATTACATATGTGACAGAAAGGAGACAAACGATGAAAACGAAATGGCTATTAAAACTATTTAGCGCGCTCATCGCCATCATGGTCGTAACAGGTTGCAATAACGACGACACGGATAACGATATGAACAACCAAGAAGAAATGCAGCCAGGCGAAGACATAAATGAAGGTGTTGGAGACGATGAAAACGATGCCGTGCCAGATGAAGAAGACGCGGTCGAAGATGTAGAAGATATGAACGATGCCGACAATACGGACGAATAACGTAAGAGGTTTCCTCTTGCGTTTTTTTATTCCCTTCCTTCCTATAAACGTTATCATAGTTATAAAAAAACTTTGTCAATACACGCTTCTTTATGATACATTAACGGTTGACGATAATCATATGGAGGGTTTTATACATGTTAAAACGGCTTCCTCATCGCATGAAGATGAACATGACGCTATCAATTAAAAAAGTGTTTGAACGATATATGGCAAGCATCGGCTGGGATGAAACAAAATACGATGCAGCCACATTCATGGAACAATGGCGCCATTATTTATACAATGAAGCGACATGGTTTGTGGAATTAGATGATGCGATTAAAACAAACCCACAGTTTCATGAGCAACTTGCAGCACGTATTAACGAAATTATTGACCAACTCGTTAACGAACCTCCAACGGATGAACAAATCGCAGAAATTAACCGTCTCGTTGAACGGCTTGGCATTGATGATTTCCCATACGGCTGTAAGTTAGAAGCAAAATACCATATTGAACGTTTACAACAAGAGCTAAAAAAAAAGAAAAGCTAACGAAACGAGCGAGCGAAAAACAACGTAAACTAGCAGAAATTTTATATTATCAAGCATATGACCGTCCGCTACCAGAACGCGACTATACGGTTGCAGAAATGAATAATATCATTGCACAAGCAAAACAAATCATTGCGCAAGAAGAAACAGAAGAAGAAGAGATGATTCACTAACCGATAGCATGTGAAGCTGTCGGTTTTTTTTCGTGGAAGTAAATTGACAAAAAGGGTAGAAAAACGGAAGTGTTTGTCGGTATAATGAATCTAGTGAATGTTTTTGTCGAAAATATATGTTTTATAGGAGGACGTCATGGAAGAGACGATTAGCTTACGAGAACTATTTCAAACGTTGCGTAAACGCGCTTGGCTTATTATTGCGATTACCGTCATCGCGACGATGACAAGCGGCATCGTTAGCTATTTTGTGCTGACGCCGATGTATCAAGCATCGACACAACTACTAGTGAACCAAGCGAAAAGTGAACAGCCGATTTACAATATTAGTGAAATTCAAACGAACTTGCAACTTATTAATACGTATAACGTCATTATGAAAAGCCCAGCGATTTTAGATATTGTCAAAGAAGAACTGGACTTAAACATGCCCGTTGAAGAACTTAATGAAAAAATTAATGTAACGAGCGAAAAAGACTCACAAGTAGTTAACGTCACAGTGGAAGATCCCGATCCGTATATGGCTGCTGATATTGCAAATACAGTTGCGAGCGTATTTCAACGTGAAATCGTTAAAATTATGAACGTCGATAACGTCAACATTTTAGCGAAGGCAGAAGTAAAAGAACAGCCGATTCCGGTCAAGCCAAAACCGCTATTAAATATGGCGATTGCTTTCGTTGTTGGCATCATGACAGGCGTCGGTTTAGCATTTTTACTTGAGTATTTAGATAATACGATTAAAAACGAACAAGATGTCGAGAAGTTACTTGGGTTGCCAGTACTTGGGGCTATTACAACGATTGATGATGAAGGTAGCGATATACAGATGGCGCATGCTAAAAAACAAATAAGGGGTGAGACGATTGGTTCTTAAAAAGAAAAAACAGGCGTTTGCGCGCACGATGCGCTCGCTCATCACAAAAACAAATCCAAAGTCACCAATTTCTGAACAATATCGGACGATTCGAACGAACATTCAATTTTCGGTCGCTGATCGTCCATTGCGCTCGATCATGGTCACTTCCTCTGCCCCTGCAGAAGGAAAATCGACCACGGTTGCCAATTTAGCGGTCGTTTTTGCACAACAAGGAAAAAAAGTGCTTCTTATCGATGCAGATTTACGTAAACCAACAGTACATTACACATTTCGAAAAGACAACTACGTCGGTTTAACGAACGTATTAACGAAACAAGCTACACTTCAAACTGCAGTAAAAGAAACAGATGTCGAAAATTTACTCGTTTTAACGAGCGGCCCGATTCCGCCAAATCCGGCTGAATTGCTTGGCTCGGCGACGATGGAACAATTTTTAGCGGAAGCATATGCCCAGTTTGATATCGTTCTTTTTGATACGCCGCCTGTTTTAGCCGTGACCGATGCACAAATTTTAGCGAACCAATGCGATGGGGTCATTCTTGTCGTCCATAGCGGAAAAACAGAAATTGAAGCGGCACAAAAGGCGAAAGAACTACTTCTTGCGGCGAAAGGAAAGCTGCTTGGTGTCGTTTTAAACCAAAAGAAGCAAAAAGAAAGTACCTATTACTATTACTATGGTAACAAGTAGACAACATTCGACAAAAAATGCCTATTGTCTCCTTCTATTTTCCTATGTTACTATAAATTGCGTAGATGAAATTGTCGAAAGATGATACAAATCATCTGATTTTTGTCGATATAAAGAGGGAAGAGGGGTTTGCATGATTGATATCCATAGTCATATTTTACCGTCGATCGATGACGGAGCAAAAACGCTCGCTGATGCAATCGACATGGCGAAGTCAGCAGTTGCTGAGGGGATCACAACGATCATCGCAACCCCTCATCACCGTAATGGGACGTTTGAAAATGATAAACGATCGATTATCGAGCACGTTTATGCATTAAATGAAGCGCTACAACATCACCGTATTCCTCTTTCCGTTTTACCAGGGCAAGAAGTGCGCATTCATGGGGAATTGCTTGACCATTATCGCGATGGCGATATTTTGCCGCTTGCGGAGACGAAATATGTGCTTATTGAGCTTCCAAGCAATCACGTTCCACGTTACACAGAGCAGTTAGTGTTCGATATACAGCTGCAAGGGCTCGTTCCGATTATTGCGCACCCTGAGCGCAACAGCGAGCTTATGGAACATCCAACGAAGTTATACGAACTAGTGAAAAAAGGAGCATTAACGCAACTGACTGCCGCAAGTGTCGCAGGAAAGTTCGGAAAAAATATTAAAAAGTTTTCGCTACAAATGATTGAAGCGAACTTAGCTCACTTAATCGCATCCGATGCACATAATACGACGACACGTGCATTTCATATGCGCGAAGCATACGACGTCATTCAGAAACAGTTCGGCTCACAAGCGGTGTATGTATTTCAAGAAAACGCTGAGTTGCTTGTCGTAAACGATACGTTGTATAAAGATGCACCAGAGCGAATCAAGAAGAAAAAGTTTTTAGGTATTTTCTAAGTTTAATAGTTTCCTATACATACCATAGAGTAAAGATGTCATGCTGGTTTTGAACATTTGTCGATATCAGCATTGTTTTTTCGGAGATGTCTCCTTTCCGTTATCAACGGAGGCACTCGGCCGTGCTGTGGGTGGGGACGATGACGGTCCTGCCACCTTAGACGCTTGTCGTCGATGGTGCGGTGTGAGGACGGGTTAGATGCCCAATGCTAACCTTGTTTTTTGTTTATGTCTCTTTTTGGCCGTGCTATAATGAAAGAAATGGCAAAGGAGGGATACAAATGAGCCAAGAATTAAAAGCTTTGCTTCGCTCTGTACTGAAGGAAGAACTACAGCCTGTTCATGAGCGATTAGAACGTGTTGAACAAACGCAACAAGAGTTACAACGCGGTCAAAAAGCACTAGAAAAGAGTGTTGCTCAAATCCAGCAAGATGTAACAGCGCTACAAGTAGGTCAGCGAGCACTAGAAAACACAGTTGCTCGAATTCAACAAGACGTCGCACAACTGCAAGCAGGTCAACAAGCATTACAACAAGATGTCGCACAACTGCAAGCGGGTCAACAAGCATTACA
Organism: Anoxybacillus sp. TBDG-1; assembly: GCF_054815885.1. Classification (NCBI taxonomy): domain Bacteria; kingdom Bacillati; phylum Bacillota; class Bacilli; order Caryophanales; family Anoxybacillaceae; genus Anoxybacillus; species Anoxybacillus sp. TBDG-1. The sequence goes on along the minus strand of NZ_JBTZSY010000026.1, from coordinate 3,691 downwards.
ACAAGACGTCGCACAACTGCAAGCGGGTCAACAAGCATTACAACAAGACGTCGCACAACTGC
>NZ_JBTZSY010000026.1:0-3529 GCF_054815885.1 Anoxybacillus sp. TBDG-1 | reverse complement strand
AAGCGGGTCAACAAGCATTACAACAGGACGTCGCACAACTGCAAGCGGGTCAACAAGCATTACAACAAGATGTTGCACAATTACAAGCAGGTCAATACAAGCTAGAAAATGATATGGTCGATATGAAACAATCACTCGGAAATATGGAACGGACGCAAGAAAAGATTCTTGAAGAGCTACGCATATCAAAAAACAACCAGGCACTAGTCATAAATGATTTGACAAGCATAAAAAAATCAATGGATGTGACGGTTGCTTATTTGCAGCGTAGATCTGATGTAATATTTGATAAAATGATTGAACATGAAAAAGAAATTTTAAATTTAAAAACACGTCTACCAAACTAACTCCCAATGGGAGCTATTTTTTTGTACATCGACGTATATGTTATGCATATATAACGTATACGTGGGTGTATAGTTTTGAGAGTGAGGGATGTGTGTGAAAACGGTAAGAAAAGCAATTATTCCAGCTGCAGGGCTCGGAACAAGGTTTTTACCTGCGACAAAAGCGATGCCAAAAGAGATGCTTCCGATTGTCGACAAACCGACGATTCAATATATCGTTGAAGAAGCGATTGAATCTGGGATTGAAGACATTATTATTGTCACAGGAAAAGGAAAGCGCGCCATCGAAGATCATTTCGACCATGCATTTGAACTTGAACAAGCGTTGTTAAAAAGCAATAAACACGACCTACTAGAAAAAGTAAAAGAACCGTCCAAAGTTGATATTCATTACATTCGCCAAAAAGAACCGAAAGGACTAGGCCATGCTGTTTGGTGCGCACGCAAATTTATCGGCGACGAACCATTCGCTGTCCTATTAGGCGACGACATTGTCCAAGCTGATACACCATGTTTAAAACAACTCATGAACGAATTCGAACAAACGCATAGCTCCGTCATTGGTGTGAAACAAGTCGCTGATGACGAAACGCACCGTTACGGCATCATCGACCCGATCGATAAAAAAGGGCGACGCTACCAAGTGCGCCAATTCGTTGAAAAACCAGCACCAGGCACCGCCCCTTCTAACTTAGCGATCATGGGCCGGTACATTTTAACGCCAGAAATTTTTATGTTTCTTGAAAAACAAGAAACAGGCGCTGGCGGAGAAATTCAGCTAACTGATGCGATTCAAAAACTAAACGAGATTCAGCGCGTCTTCGCTTACGAGTTTGAAGGAAAACGATATGACGTTGGGGAGAAGTTAGGATTTATTCAGACGACGATTGAGTTTGCGATGCAAGATGAAGAGTTGAAACAACATCTCATTCCGTTTATGGAGCAGATATTGAAAGAAGCGAAAGTGAAGGAATAAAAGGTTAAAGGGGGATGAAGGGAGTTGGCGCAATCAGGCAATGTTGCTAGTATACAAGCCCAACAAAGATATACTCAACAAGTGATTGTTAACGATAAAAAAAGTTATTTAATTGCTAAACGAACAATGGACATTATCGGAGCCATGATCGGATTAATTTCGTTATCCTGGCTCTTTCTTATTGTTGCTGTTCTCATAAAGCTAGAAGACCCAAAAGGTCCAGTGTTTTTTAAACAAATACGAGTTGGAAAAGACGGAAAACAGTTTTATATGTACAAATTTCGCTCGATGGTGACCGATGCCGAAACAAAACTACAGGAACTTCTGAAGTACAACGAAGTATCTGGTGCCATGTTTAAAATGAAAAACGATCCTCGGGTGACGAAGGTAGGAAGATTCATTCGTAAAACGAGCATTGACGAGCTCCCGCAATTATGGAATGTATTAAAAGGGGAAATGAGCCTCGTTGGTCCGCGCCCACCGTTGCCAAGAGAAGTAGCGCAGTATACGGAATATGATAAACAGCGGCTACTTGTGACCCCAGGGTGTACGGGGTTGTGGCAGGTGAGTGGGAGAAATGATTTAGGGTTTCATGAAATGGTGGAATTAGACTTACGATATATCCGTGAACGCTCATTGTTATATGATTTGAGAATTATTATTAAGACAATTAGGGTAATGATTAAACCGAATAGTGCTTATTAAAAAGAAAAGAGAGGTTAATAGAATGCAAAAAGTATGTGTCGTTGGCTTAGGCTACATTGGTTTACCAACATCGGCGTTGTTAGCAAATAAAGGATTTGAAGTGCATGGTGTTGATATAAATCAAAAAGCTGTCGAGCTGATAAACAGTGGAAAGATACATATTTATGAACCTGATTTGGAGAAAATGGTGCACAATGCTGTTATTAATGGTAGTTTAAAGGCATCTATTTTACCTGAGAAAGCAGACATTTTTATTATTGCTGTTCCGACCCCTTTTAAAGAAAATTATAAACCAGATTTAACTTATGTAGAGCAAGCAGCAAGATCTATTTCCCCTTACTTAGAACCAGGAAATATTGTTGTTTTAGAATCAACAAGTCCTGTTGGAACAACAGAAAAAGTAGCAGAATGGATTTTAGAAGAACGTCCAGAGTTAAGTATTGACGAAAAAGGTAAGAATAGAATTTTTGTTGCTCATTGTCCGGAACGAGTTTTACCAGGAAAAATTTTAAAAGAACTAGTAGAAAATGATCGGATTATTGGCGGAATTGATAAAGATTCAACAAAAAGAACGGTACAATTCTATGAAAAGTTTGTTAAAGGGAAAATTTTGGAAACAAATGCTCGGACAGCAGAATTAGCAAAGTTAACTGAGAACGCATTTCGTGATGTAAATATTGCGTTTGCAAATGAACTGTCCATGATTTGTGATGAGCTCAACATTAATGTGTGGGAGTTAATCAATTTAGCAAATCATCATCCACGTGTAAATATTTTGCAGCCAGGCCCTGGAGTAGGAGGACACTGCATAGCGGTCGACCCTTGGTTTATCGTGAATGGAGCTCCTAAAACAGCAAAACTTATTCGAACAGCTCGTAGGGTAAATGACTCCAAACCGTATTTTGTTATTGAAAAAATTAAAGAAGCAACAAAAAATCTGCCAAACCCAACAATTGCATGCTTAGGTTTAGCGTTTAAAGCAAACGTTGATGATTTGCGAGAAAGCCCAGCGGTGAAAATTGTAAAAGAATTATCTGCTATTTATGATCAAACTATATATGTAGCTGAGCCGCATATTGAGGAACTTCCAAAAGATTTACTAGAATTAAATGTCCAACTTGTAAAAACAGAGGATGCGATTGAGAAAGCTGATATTGTTGTGTTACTGGTGGATCATGATTATTTTAAAGTGATAGATAAGAAAGTACTATCGAATAAAATTATTATTGATACGCGCGGGGTGCTCCCGATAACAAGTAATATATATATACATGCACCTTAAAACCATGACTTCTGTATGAACACCTTTTTTCATGGCTATACTGCTCCTAAATATTTCTATACAAAAGGAGCGGAATTGGTATGAAACGTTTGAAAATCACAAATGATCACGGTTGGACACCTCGAACACTTCGGAAACAAGAACGGAAAATCAAAGATGCTTCGCTTCGTGTTCGGGTGACCGCTGTTCGTCTTGTCATGGAAGGTCACCTCGGTAAAG
>NZ_JBTZSY010000025.1:0-40062 GCF_054815885.1 Anoxybacillus sp. TBDG-1 | reverse complement strand
TCTTCTTTTTTGTTTGGTTGTAAATTTATGTTAGCGAATTTGCTCATCTACAGTAAAGTAATTAGGTAAACGAGAAAGTTAATTAAAAATTTTGGAATATTCGCAACAAGTGCACTCACTTTGTTGAAACTGAGCGAAGCGGTTAGTTGCGTCTTTAATTTTGTTAAAAACAAGTCGACTTGATGGCTTAATTCTGCTACGACAAATGGTGGTAATTTTTCGGTCTGCTTGTACCAACGAGCGACAAGTTCATTCCAACCAGCAATCATTTCATTTAAATATAGTGGCGAGTTTCTAAAAAAATGAAATGCTTCTGTTACAATTTTCGTAATAATAAAGTAACCGCTTAAAAACATAAACAACGTAAATAAACTAAACACAAGAAGTGTGGCGGCTTGCCGTTTAAACCCGATCCGTTGTTGTGCCACTTTGACGGCAGGTTCTAAAAAAATAGCAGTAATAAACGCAAATAAAATGGGAACAGCAATCGGAGCGACCCAGTACGTCAATAAGACGATTGCAAGTAAAATAAGAATGATGTATACGGAACGCTTTGGAATTTTCTCAAACAACGAAACGACACCTGCTTTCATTTCATAAATCGTATGGAGGATGTATATGCATAAACCTATTATAACGATTGTTGCGATGAGTGTACAACCGTTTCATGATGTCATATTAGAAGAAGTGAGACTACACGAGCAACAAAAACGATTGACGATTCATATGACTGTTTCTTTCACGAGGCATGACAACATGCTCGCTTTATGTGAACGTATTCAAAAACAAGTCATTGACGACATATACGAGATGACAGAAAGAGAAGTTTTGGCTGTTCATCTGTACGTCCGTCGCCTCGTTGACGGAAAAAACGCATGAGCGCGCTCATGCGTTTATGTTTGCAAGACCTTCTTTCACTTTTGCTAAAAGAGCTTCACATTGGTTCACTAATGACGAAGGGAAGTTTTCACCCTCACCATATTCGACACCATGTGGATAATAATGTTTGCCAAGCAACGGTTTCATCAGTTTAATGATCGCATGGCGACCGCCAACATCTCCTTCAATGGCATAGCCTTGCACACGTAAATAAAAGACGTCATTTTTCATTTCAAATTTGCGGTCATATGTGACGCGGTCGTAATCCCATTGACCTGCACGCACAAAGCCGAGGTCTTCCATCAATTCATCTAAACGTGTTAATGGCGCTGTTTGATTTTCAATACCTGTATTTTCGAAGCGCATCGTTTATGTCCCCCTTATGTAAAATAAAACATTCCTCCATTAATAATAGTACGAAAGCGCATAACTTTCAATGACGAGCTTCATAATTGTTCCGATTTTGGTGAAACTAATGTGCGAAAGGAGAGATGAACATGTCAACAGTGAAGGAAATGATGACAACAGAAGTGGAATGTTGTACCCCGCTTGATCATATATACGAAGCGGCGGTAAAAATGCGTGATTATAACGTCGGATCCATTCCTATTGTAGATGGAAATCGACTCGTTGGCATTGTGACAGACCGCGACTTAGTTGTGCGTGGCATTGCTGAGAAAAAACCAGGTTCGACAGCTGTCACAGAAGTGATGAGCGAACAGCTTGTCACAATTTCGCCGAACGCTTCTGTTTCTGAAGCTGCTCGTTTAATGGCGAAGCATCAAATTCGCCGCTTGCCTGTTGTAGAAGGCGATACGTTAGTTGGAATGATGTCGCTCGGTGACTTAGCGATCCATGAAGCAAGCGATGAACAAGCAGGGGAAGCATTAACGGAAATTTCGCAATATCATTAACGAGTAAAGGCTATGTTTTCGCATAGCCTTATTTTTTAGTGTTGCAATGTAGGCAAGCCGTATATAATGGAAGTATATACAACAGCTAAGGGAGAATGGTGCATGCGTTGGATAGTGGCACTTATCGCTATTTTTATTTTCATTTTTTCTTTTTTACCAACAGATGAACAAGCTCCGTTAAACGATACATCGATCATGAGTGAACAAACGAGCGAGAAAACCGTTGCAGAAGGGTTAGGGGCGTGGATCGGAAAGACGGAAGAAGAAGTGAAACAAACATTTGGACAGCCAGCCCGTATCGATCCGTCCGCCTACGGTTACGTATGGTGGGTATATAATAACCCGAAAACGTATATGCAAATCGGTATTCTTGATGGACGAGTCGTCACAATTTACGCGTGTGGACCGGAAGTGAACGTTGCCCCGTTTCAGCTCAATCATTCAATTAACGAACTGCTACAAACGATGCCGCTTGACGATGAGATCCATGTGCAACTAGATGACGGGGTATATCGCTTTCAATTGACCGAAGAAGATTTACTCATTCAACCGCTTCTCTCGTTTGGCGATGCGTACGTGCAATTGTATATTGATCGTTTTACCGGCAAATTATCGAGCATTCGCTGGGTCGACGGGGAGACGTTAGTGAAGCTTCGTCCATATGAACTCGAATATCGTGGTTCGTTACCGAGCACGGAAATGGATGAAACGCTTGAAACACAAGTTGAGCAAGCAAACGCACAACAAATTTTTGATATGACAAACGTGATGCGCATACGTCACGGTGTTCCTCCACTCCAATGGGATGAACGTGTAGCGAAAGTGGCGTATGAACATAGTAAAGATATGGCCGAAAATCACTTTTTTGCACATGAATCCCCAACAAATGGCGATTTAAAACAACGACTAACAAAAGCAAACGTTCGTTTTGAATTAGCAGGAGAAAATATTGCCGCAGAGTATGTCGATGCGCCAGCAGTTGTCGAAGCGTGGCTTAACAGCCGTAGCCATCGGCAAACGTTGTTAAATGGAGAGTTGACGCATTTAGGCGTTGGTGTATATAAACGTTATTATACGCAAAACTTTATTCGCCCTCTTTCCGAGCCAAAATAGGCGCACGCATTGGCTGTTCGGTCGTAATATATGATAGGCGAACAAACAAGGAAGGAGCGACCGATATGTCGATTGAACAATTTAAACAGTTTGTGAAAAAACATCCGAAACTAATTGAAGAAGTGCGCCAAGGGAAAAAAACGTGGAAAGAGTTGTATAACGACTGGTACGTGTTTGGCGAAGACGATGGTATGTGGGATGAATATCGATCAAGCGGGGTCAAACAAGATCAAGGGGATCTTATGCAAAAGCTAGCAAGTTACGTCAAACATCTTGACGTCAACGAGCTTCAAACGTACATTACAAACGTTCAGCAAGCGATTACGTCTATTCAAGAAGTCGTCCGCCAAATGCAGCAGACGAAGAAAGATCCATTTTCGTTTCGAAAAGATTAAGGGGATATGTGATGAGAAAAGACGTATACGAATACATCATAGCGAAGCCAAAGCTTCATCAATTTTTACGTGAACAGCCGACATGGTATCGACGGCTAATGAGGCGTCCGATGGATATAAAAGAAATGGAAAAACAAATGCGTCAACATTACAAACAAACGTTACCGCATAAAGTGGAACAAGTTGTTCAAACGATTGAAATGGCAAAAATGATGATGGCGATGATGAAACTGATGAAGGACACTCATAATTAGACGAGAAACGCAAACACTATCACTACGAAAGGATGGTGAAAGTGTTGCGCTTCTTTTTTTTATGTGTTGGGCTGTTGTTTTCAACATTTATGTCTAATCATCACCTAGTTGCTTTTGCTGAACAGAAACAAACGTTATTTGTGAAACATCATGTGAAAGGAAATAACGTCTTTGTCGAATGCATTATCGACGAGTTTACTTTTATGAAAGGCACGCATCCTAAAAAAGATGGACAAGGACGTATTCATATTTACGTCAATGGTAAAAGAGTGAGTGAAACGACAACGGCCGCCTTTGTCATTCGCGGCTTGCCTGTTGGAAAACATACGATTCGGTTGGAGCTCGTCCATAACGATGCAAGTAAATACAACGTTTCACACGAATTTACGGTAACGATCTCATAAGTCTGGGGCTACCAGACTTATTTGTTTTGTGGACGAAATCATGATATGATAGCGTTGTGGAGGTGTTGCTCGTGCTTGTAGCAACGGTCGAACGATTGCAGTTGTTAGATTTTGCTGAAGAGCTTGGCAAAATGATTGTCGAATCAGACGTGGCGGAGGAATACCGTCGCTGTTTTTATCATATGCAACAAGATGAGAAAGCGCAGCAACTTATTCGTCAGTTCATTCAGTTGAAGGAGCGATACGAAGATGTGCAACGCTTTGGTACATATCATCCAGACTACAAAGAAGTGACGAAACAAGTGCGCGAGGCGAAACGCGAACTTGATTTATACGGTCCGATTGCCGCGTTTAAACGAGCAGAAAAAGAAATGCAGTCGCTGTTAGATGAAATTAGCACGATGATCGGTCGTGCCGTATCTAAAAACATTAAAGTGCCGACAGGAAATCCGTATTTTGACTCTTTATCGTGCGGGAAAGGGTGCGGATCTGGTGGTGCGTGTGGCTGTCGGACGAAGTGAGAAAAGGGGGATGGGGTTTTTATGTTTCCGATGCGTCAAGGAATTATCGTTTGGTTGTATTCGTTAAAACATAGTAAGCAGTTGAGGAAATATGGAAACGTTCATTACGTGTCGAAACGATTAAAATATGTCGTTTTATATTGCAACATGGACGAAGCAGAAGATATGATGAAGAAAATTGCTTTGCTTCCGTTCGTAAAACGTGTCGAACCTTCATATCGCCCGTACGTGAAGGTCGAATTTGAATCGAAAGTCGATAAAGAAAAGGAATACGAATATGGAATATAAAAAGGATGTCACGGCTAGACATCCTCTTTTTATTGTAATGGCGGAATAAACCGATTCATGCGCATAATGCCAATTAAATGTTGGTAGTATAGTTGTAAGTCGGCAAAAAAGCTTGACGGTTTTACGTCCAAATGAATAATTTCTTGATTTAATTCTTTTGCTAATTCGATAAACAGCTCATATCGTTTTGTCACTTTCACAGACGGATGTGGAATGCCTTCTCGGCAAATGTATAGCGGTTGAAAATCGCCAGGATCCGTCGGATGAAGCACAACGACGAACGACGTGACCGCCTTGCCGTCTTTCATCGTATGAAAAGCAAACAAACCAGACAAACGATGCCGGTTTGATTTCGCAATTTCGATGAGCTCATAAATGTCAGAATACCCTTCCCCTAATTCAATAAAACGTTGAATCATCACCATTCCCTCACTTTATGTTTTCTCTCCTCATTTACTTTAACACGTTCAACTTTTTTCGACAATTAGTGAAAACGGTGTATGACAACGCGTTGAAATTTTGCTATTGTTATAGTATAAACTGCTAAATGAGGAGCCTTCGTATGTGGAAAGTAGCTTTTATTTCAACGCTCCTTTTTCTTGGCGTTAGCGCGGGAGCTTTATATTATCAATGGGACGAATATCATACGGAAGCGACAAAACAATCGGTGCTGCAACATGACATTGAAGCGACATTTACGGGAAAAACGATTGAAGTCGTTCATCATATACGCGGAGCTGTTGCTGACAAATATGAAGTGACAGTGCCAAAAGAAGTGAAAGACGTTTCGTGCTCAAACGAAAAAACATGCGTGAAACGACAAAACGGGAAAATAGTCGTAGACGCACCGAAGACCGAGAAGCTTTCTCTGACGTATCGTGTGCCGATTGAGCTAAAAGAGCCGCTTTTCGTTCAAGCATGGCTCGTTCGTTTTCATACAACACAACCACAACAAACAAACATATCGCTGACCGATGTCGTTCATCCGAAAGGGGTATGGGCAGCAGACGGAAAGCTCGTTGGCTATGTATATAAACCATCGTTTTCATTTTTTATGTGGGAAAAAACAGGCGGACAAACCGTTCCGCTTTATTTTCAATCTGAGCTGCTGCGTCCAACGTTTAACGATGATTTGGTCGTATATGCGACAAAGCCACTTGATCAAACAGCGTTATCGTTTTGGAAACAAAGCGGTGTGCAAACGTTAATTGTTACGTCATCTCGTCTGCAATATATGACGCCGACGTTTGTCATTATACCGAATACGTCTTCATTTGCAAACGTACAGCGTACCTACGTTCGTGTGCAGTTACAGCAACGGTTTCCAAATAGCGTTGTTGCTGATTGGATATGGGATTTACTCGTTTCATACATGACGAAAACTGAGCCGATGACAAAAAAAGCAAAACTTGTTTTTCAACAATTGCAACAAACATTAACGAAAGAACAACAACAAACGTTTTGGACGTTCGTCAACGCAAACGCTGGTCAACCGTTGACGATGAAAAAGCTAGACGAATGGCTAGGAGAGGCGTACGGTGGGGATACGACATTTTTCCAAGATGAACAACCATACATGACATTTACAGAACGGAAAGTGCTCGTCGTTAATGAAGTGAAACTGCCAAATGCGCACGTTTTATTAAAGGACGGTCAACAACTATTTCCGTTCGTTCCGATTATGCGCACGCTTGGCTATACGGTTCAACGTTCAGGCGAGGCGGTATTTATTGAAAAAGGTAGTGCACGTTGGCGCTTTTTTACAAACAGCACGAATGCGGTCATTCAAGAATGGGATGGCACGTTATACATTGAACGGACGGAATTTCCGAAATGGTTTTCAGTTTACATTAGCGAAACGAACGAGGAAATATACGTAGTCGGTCAATAAGATAAAAAAATGCCCTGTGGCATATGCCGCAGGGTCCCTTCTATTCTTTTTCAGCCAAGCCGAAAAAGAGAAGGAAAAAAGGGAGAGGAGAAACCGGAGGAAGAACTTATGGGGAACGTAAGTCTTCTCCGTGGTTGGCAACAACATCATCAACGATGTTGTTACTATCAGTATGACCATTGTTTTAAATTGTATACATCTTCATCATTTTTTTCCTTACAACCATTGTCCATTTTATCGGTTATGATATGATCATAAAAGCGAGGTGAAATATGATGAGAGTCATATCAGGGAAGTGTAAAGGAAAACCGCTTCAAGCCGTTCCAGGAATGACGACACGTCCAACGACAGATAAAGTGAAAGAAGCGATGTTCAATATGATTGGTCCGTATTTTTCTGGCGGGCTTGGCCTTGATTTATTTGGTGGAAGCGGTGGGCTTGGCATCGAAGCGTTAAGTCGCGGATTAGATCGCGTCATTTTCGTCGATCATGATGCGAAGGCCGTTCAAACGATGAAAAAAAACGTGGCTGCCTGCCGTTTGACCGATCAAGCTGAAATTTATCGCAACGATGCCGAGCGCGCGCTGAAAGCGATCATGAAAAGAGGTTTGACATTTCGTTTAATTTTTCTTGACCCGCCCTACAAAAATAAGCAGTTGGAAGCGCTTATCGCGATGATCGATGCGCATCAGCTTTTAGAACGGGATGGCTTTCTTGTCGCGGAGCACGATGCGGAAGTCGAGCTTCCCATTCACATCGGACGTTTAACAAAAGTGAAATATGAAACGTATGGCATTACGGCTGTATCGATTTACGCTTACGTAGATGAGGAAGGAGAATAAAGATGGCAAGCATTGCGGTATGCCCGGGAAGTTTTGATCCTGTCACATACGGGCATTTAGACATTATTCGCCGCGGGGCGAAAGTGTTTGATAAAGTATATGTTGTCGTATTAAACAATTCATCAAAAAAACCGCTATTTTCAACAGAAGAGCGAGTACAGCTACTTGAAGAAGTAACAAAAGATTTACATAATGTCGTCGTTGACTGTTATCAAGGCTTGCTTGTCGATTACGCTCGCAGCAAACACGCAAGCGCCATTTTGCGCGGCTTGCGCGCTGTTTCTGACTTTGAATACGAAATGCAAATTACATCAATGAACCGCGTATTAAACGAACAAATTGAAACGTTTTTTATGATGACGAACAACCAATACGCCTTTTTAAGCTCAAGCATTGTTAAAGAAGTCGCAAAATATAACGGCAACATTTCTGAACTTGTGCCAAAAGTTGTGGAAGAAGCGCTGCGAAAAAAGTTTGCTCATGAAGAAAACCACCTTTAAACAGGTGGTTTTTCACGTCGGAAAGCGATAACAGCGTATAAAAGGCATACGGTGGCGGTCACAAAAAAGCCATATTGTTCAATCCAATGTATGTATAACATCGGCCAACGGATCGTCGCTTCTGGAAGCCAAACGGGCAACGTTTCTGCCGACTCGAGCGGTTGAACATAAAGCGGCTCCCAAAGTAAGAATGCAAAAAAAGAAGCAAAAAACCCATGGAAAATACGAGCGATAAAAAACGGCTGAAAGCGAATATGAGCTTCCGCTAAAATGCTTGCGACTTGTGCTTGTACTGAAAATCCGCCGAAAGCGAGAATAAAGCTTGTAATCATCACTTTTTGTAATAGCGTTGCGCTTGTTACTTCGCTCGTCATTTGGCTGCCGAGTGTAATTTCAAATAACCCTGCGATGAACGGAACGCTTAATTCGCTCGGTAAATGAAAAATCGCTAAAGCGTATTGTATCATGTCGGCTAACCATTTCGTTACATTTGTAATATAAAGCAACTGATTTAAAACGGAAAATAAAATAATAAATCCACCGATCATTAAAAGGGTTTGAATGGAAGAACGAACCGCATCCCCAAGCAGCTTTCCGATCGCTTGGCTATGTTTTAAGCGAGTTTCATGCATCGCGCGAAACGCTTGACGCAAAAGGCTCTTTTTTTGTTTTGGAATCGTGTCGTTTTCATCTTTTCCGTGAAAGCGCATCATGAAACCGACGCAAATGTTGCCGAGATAATGAGATAAAGCAAGAATGATACCGATGTTTGGATTATGAAAAAAGCCGACGGAAATGGCGCCGAAAATAAAAAGCGGATTAGACGAATTTGTAAACGAAACGAGCCGCTCTGCTTCAATGGCGGAAAGTTGTTGTTGCTGTCTTAAGCGAGCGGTCAGTTTTGCGCCGGCAGGGTATCCCGAAGCCATGCCCATCGCCCAAACGAACCCGCCGATGCCTGGGACTTTAAAGAGTGGACGCATGAATGGCTCAAGCAATACGCCAAGAAAGTGAACGACGCCAAAACCGATTAAAATTTCTGATACAATAAAAAAAGGAAGAAGGGAAGGAAAAACGACATCCCACCACATATGTAATCCGCGCACCGCTGCTTCAAACGAATGTTGCGGATAGCGAAGCAATGCGACGCATAAACAAATAATGATCGATGATAACAGCAATGTTTTCCATTTTTCTTTCATCGTTCGTTGGCCTCCTCATTCGCCGATCGTGCTCGTTTTAATATACGAGTATATGTGGATATTTTAGACCATAGTATTGAACAGGAAGGGGGAGCGGGAATGAAAATCGGGTTAGCTTTAGGTTCCGGTGGTGCGCGCGGTTTTGCGCATGCAGGTGTCATTAAAGTGTTAGAGGAAGAAAATATCCCGATTCATATGATCGCAGGAAGCAGCATGGGCGCCCTCGTCGGAGCGTTATATGCATCGGGGATGTCAACGGAACGATTATATCGGCTAGCGACGGCGTTTCGACGCAACGATTATATTGATTGGACGGTGCCGAAAATGGGGTTAATTTCTGGTCGTCAAATTAAACATTTCATCTCGGTCATGACGAAACAAAAGCGCATTGAGGATGCCCGTATTCCACTGGCGATCGTGGCGACGGATTTACAAAAAGGAGAGAAAGTCGTGTTCCGCCAAGGAAGTATAGCGGATGCAGTACGCGCGAGCATCTCCATTCCCGGCATTTTTGTGCCAGAACGGTGGAACGGGCGCTTGCTCGTTGATGGCGGGGTGATCGATCGCGTACCAGCGACCGTTGTACGCGAGATGGGAGCTGACGTTGTGATCGCTGTCGATGTCGCTTCTGTGAAAAAAAACGATACGATCACATCTATTTTTGACGTTATTTTACAAAGTTTAGACATTATTCAAGCTGAACTTGCATCCCACCGCATCGCCCAAGCCGATGTCGTCATTCGTCCATCGCTTGAGCGTTACAGCTCATATGCGTTCACTCATGCGAAAGAGATGATTCGAATGGGAGAGGAAGCAGCGCGCCGACAGCTTCCTATTATTCGTCAATTGCTTGCAGAGAAGGGGTTTAAACAATGAAGAAAAAACGTTACATCGGAATGACTGCCATGATTGCACTACTACTCGCTTTTGCGACTTTTTTTCACTTGCCGTATTACGTGACGATGCCCGGAACGGCTGAACCGTTGCGTCCGCTTGTGGAAGTCAAAGACGGTTATAAGGAGAAAGGGCAATTTATGTTAACGACCGTTCGCATGGGGCAAGCAAATCTTTTTTCGTTTGTATTTGCCCATATGAGTAAATATAACGAGCTGTATCGAATGGATGAAGTAAGGCAAGAAGGGGAAAGTGATGAAGAATATACGCATCGTCAATTAAAAATGATGGAAAATTCAAAAGAGACAGCGATTGCTGTCGCCTACAAAAAAGCAAACAAACCGTTTTCGTATCGAAATAAAGGGGTATATGTGTTGTATGTTGTTGACGGCATGCCGGCAGCCAACGTATTAAAAAGCGGCGATCAAATCGTAGCGGTGGACGGACAACGTATCAATGAAGCGGACGAGTTTATTCAGTACGTGAGCGAAAAGAAAAAAGGAGAGCGTATTCATGTTACATATAAACGATCAGGAAAAGAAAAAACAGCAACGTTGACGCTTGCTCCATTTCCGAACGAAAAAAATCGCATCGGCCTCGGCGTTTCCGTCATGACGGATCGCGATATCGTCACTGATCCACCTGTCCGCATTGAATCCGATCAAATTGGCGGTCCTTCCGCTGGACTGATGTTTACGCTTGAAGTGTACAATCAACTCGTTCCGCAAGATTTAACGAAAGGCTATCGTATTGCCGGTACAGGAACGATCAATATCGACGGAGAAGTGGGACCGATCGGCGGCATTTCGCAAAAGGTGATCGCAGCCCATAAAGCAGGAGCGGACATTTTTTTCGCTCCGAACGAACGCGGAGCGAAACATTCAAATTATAAAGAAGCGGTAAAAACAGCGAAAGATATTGGTACAAAGATGAAAATTGTCCCTGTTGACACGTTGGATGATGCGATTCAATTTTTACAAAAATTATCGTAACGGAGGAGTTTTGTATTCACGTTGCAACGCTTCCGTACAAAGCGGTTCAGGCAAAATAGAAACATAAGCTTGTGCCGCTTTTTTTTCGATATGATATACAGCATCATTTTGTATATGTTTTACGTTTGTGACGATCGGCAATGTTGTTTGTTTTTTCACTTTTCGTACATACGCTCTCCCTATTTCATTCATCGCTAGTAGACGAATGTACGTCGCACGCTTATTTTTTAGCGCTTTTGCCATTTCTTTTTTTGTGACGTTCGTCAATACATGTGTGCATATACGCTGCAACCGTGTCCACGTATATCGTTTCGTTTTGACAGCCGAAAGAAAATCGTGAAACGATGTGGCGTGAACGATCGTCTTTTTCAGACGATGTTCGATGCCTTCTTCTACTTCGGCAATTTGGCGAATATCGTCTACTTCCATCGTCAATAAACGATATTTTAAAAGTGGAAAATATGTTTCCCAATCGTGCCACGTCGTATATGTTTTGCGATACGTTTGGAGCATGTCATATGTTGTATGCGGAACGAAGCGCATGACATCGTTTTGTCCTGCTTGTAAAAAGCGGCGGATGCTCGTAGCGCTAGCAATGTTATCGGTTGTTGGAAGCGTCTCGTCGTGATAATGAGCGATGACCCGTGGAATTGTTTCCGGTTTTATATCGCTTCGTTGTTCGATGATCGCTTTGACGTAATGTAAGCCTAAAATATTGTTTGGCTGGGACATATCAAGCATATTGCCACCAAGATCCTGAAAGGCAAGCGCATATGCCTTCGCATAGCTCATTCCTTGTTGCATATAATATTTTATTCGCTCGTTATGGTGTTCTTTTTCATTGATAAGTAGTTGAGCGGTTTGGAGAAACGCTTCGATACGTCCATGTTCGCTTCCGAAACATAATTGCTCACAAAAAAGCGCATCGAGAATCGAAACAGCGCCATAGGCGAATCGGTCTGCCGTTTGAACGGCAAATGAATAAGGAAGTTCAACGACGAGATCGACACCGCCTGCAAGCGCCATACGAGCACGCTCCCATTTCGGCACGATCGCCGGTTCGCCACGTTGCGTAAATGAACTACTCATGACGGCGATGACGCAGTCTGCGTTCGTTTTTTTTCGCGTTTGTTGCACATGATATAAATGCCCGTTATGAAACGGATTGTATTCGACAACGATGCCGACCGCTTTCATTTGTCGTCCACCTTTCTTTTTTGTGTAAAACGTGATACAGTGAGTATAAGCTGATTATAACGGAAGTAGTGTAAAGAAAAAATATTGACAAAACCGTTGTTCAAACGTATAATTTTCTTTGTTGTCTTGAGGTGATTATCATTGAGATGGTCTATTCATCAACTTCATCAGTTGCAACATAAAGGGTTGACGATTGACGAAATGGTCGATGTGTCCGAACTAAAAGAAGTGGATGCTTCCATTCGCGGCATTTCACCTGTTCGTATTCACGGACGAGCGGATGTGAGCGCAAAAAAGTTTACGTTTCACTTAACGATTGAAGGGACGATGCAGCTCCCTTGCTCTCGAACGCTTGTGGACGTGTCGTATCCATTCGCAATTGAAAGCACAGAAACGTTTTTTTTAAACGATTATGATGCAACAGATGAAGAGTCGCATGTTGTTCAAGGAGATGCGATCGACTTAATGCCGATCGTCAAAGAACTCATTCTTCTTGAAGTGCCGATGCAAGTGTTTAGCGAGCAACCGGATCATCCAGATGCCGTTCCACAATCAGGAAAAGGATGGACGGTCATTTTGGAAGAAGAATATGAGAACAAAATAGATCCGCGCCTTGCGAAGCTAGCGAAGTTTTTTGAAAACAAAAATGAATCTTAAGGGAAGATCCGGAACTACACCGGCCTCCATATTCGCCTAAATCTCTTTAAGGAGGTGGAAATGATGGCAGTACCTTTTAGAAGAACATCGAAAATGAAAAAGAGACTACGTCGTACGCACTTCAAATTGCGCGTACCTGGTATGGTAGAATGCCCAAACTGCGGTGAAATGAAACTTGCTCATCGCGTATGTAAAGTTTGTGGAACATACAAAGGAAAAGACGTTGTAAACAAATAAGAGAAGCGCGGGGAATTGCCCTTGCGCTTCTCTTATTTTGAAGGGAAAAAAGTGCGAGGGAGCGAATAAAAAGGGCGTACATACAGTAAAGGGGAGAGGGAAAATGATTGAAAAACAACATCATATCGTCTGGTTCACCATTTGTCGTCCGGCAAGACGAAATGCGATTGATTATGCAGTAATGGAAGAACTCGAGCAAGCGCTTACGCTCGTTGAACACGACGACGATGCGAAAGTGCTCGTCATTACAGGTGAAGGAGAAGAGGCGTTTTGTGCGGGCGGCGACTTACAAGTGTTTCATCAACTCAAAACAAAAGAAGAAGCGCATGCGATGTTAGCGAAAATGGGTAACATTTTATATCGACTGTTGACGTTGCCAAAACCAACGGTTGCTTTAATCAATGGAACGGCTATTGGCGGGGGGTGTGAATTGGCGACAGCGTGTGATTTTCGTTTTGCACGTGCCGAGGCGCGCCTTGGATTTGTGCAAGCGAATTTAGCGATCACAACCGGTTGGGGCGGCGCGGCGATGTTGTTTGAAAAAATGCCGTACGATAAAGCGCTCGATGTATTGTTGCGCGCGCAAACGATGACGACGGAAGAAGCGGCGCATATCGGTTTCGTTCATCGCATTTTTCCTGACTCGTTGCGCGGACGATGTGAAAAAGAGTTAACGGATTATACGAATAAATCAACGGCCGTCTTGCGCGCTTACAAAGAAGCAGCGGTTGCCCGTTGGAAAACAGAAGCATTTCGCCAACGCTTTTTTGCCGAAATTGAACGATGTGCATACTTATGGGAAAGCGAGGAGCACAATGAGGCGGTACAATCATTTTTAGCAAAACGAAACAAATAATCGTCTATCTTCTCTATTAGCTGCATACTCATATAGTAAATGCAGCGAGGAGGGATAGAAATGATGCGCCAAGATGCATGGACAGAAGAGGAAGATATATTGCTTGCTGAAACGGTGTTAGCTTTTGTGAAGGAAGGCAGCACACAATTACGAGCGTTTGAAGAGGTAGGAAGGAAACTATCACGAACGGCAGCAGCTTGTGGTTTTCGTTGGAACGCATACGTACGCAAACAATATGAAGAAGCGCTAGAGCTTGCTAAACAACAAAGAAAAAAGAAAAAAGACCCACAATCGCCCGAACGTGACGTGACGTTACAAGATGTTATTTCCTTTTTACAAACGTTGCAACAACGTGGGGAAGGACAACAAGAAATCGAACGGCTGCGCAACCAAGTATTCACGTTGCAAAAAGAAAAAGAAGAGCTTGAAAAACAACTACAAGCGGTACAACAAGAATACCAAGCGGTGATGCACATTTTAGAACGCGCACGTCAATTGTCTGTATAGTAGCTGATAGACGCCAGCTACTTTTTTTTATACAATAAAACATAAGTAGAAAAGAGGGGGAAATGTAGGTGCGCATCGGTATTGTGGGGGGCGGAGCGGTCGGATTGTTGGCAGCGGCTTACTTTAGTAAAACATATGATGTGACGATTTATACGCGCCGACATGAGCAGGCGGCACAATTATGTACATATGGTGTGACGGTTATTTGTGGCGATGAACAGACGACGTATCGAGTGAACGCTAAGCCGTTCGTTCGGGAAACCGACGAAGATGTATTGTTTCTCGCCGTTAAACAATATGACTTAACAGACATATTAAACACACGCATACATATGCTTCAAGCAAACGCCATAATGTTTTTGCAAAACGGCATGGGGCATGTACCGTATTTACCGCATTTGCCACATAAGCATATCGCGCTTGCTGTCGTCGAACATGGCGCCTTAAAAATTGATGATACGACCGTGTCGCATACTGGCGTCGGGCGAACGAAATGGAGCGTATGGCGAGGCGGGAGAGAAACATTTTCATTTCTATTAGGGGTAGATGTACGCTTTCCATTTCAATATGTTGGCGATTGGGAAGCGATGTTGCTTGAGAAATTAATCGTAAACGTAGCGATTAATCCGCTCACCGCTCTATTGCGCGTCCCAAACGGCATGTTAGTGACATATGCGCCGTATCGGCAAGCGATGGAACAATTGTTTCATGAAGTGGCGTCTATTTTTCAACTTGAACAACAGGAACGCATATGGCGGCACATTGAAACGGTTTGTCAACAAACAGCCGCTAATCGCTCATCGATGTTGCGTGATATTGAGGCAGGGCGGAGAACCGAATTAGATGCGATTTTAGGCTATGTGATCGAGCGGGCGAATGAGCGACATGTCCCAGCCCCAATTAGCACGTTTTTATATGCGCTTATGAAAGGGAAAGAATTAGAGGGGGAGACGGAAAAATGAAAGATGTACTCGCCTCTTTCATTGCAGCGATGATTGTTATGCCGTTTTTTTCGTTTTTTTTCATGTTTGTACTTGCCAAAACCGTTTTTCGACGAAAAGGAAAACGTGCGTTTCATTTTGCTGTGAACGGATCGACGATTTTTTTTATTTTTGCTGTTCATGTTTTATTACAAGCCATTTTTCAGCGATCGTATATCGTTGAATTGCTCATTTTTTTTATTGTAACATTTATGATTGGAATGATTTTATATTGGAAAAAAACAGGGGATGTATCGTTACAACGAACGTTTAAGCTATATTGGAGAATGCAATTTTTATTATTTACAACCGCTTATATTGGATTGTTTATATATGGGATCATTCATCGTGCCATGATCGCATTTTCATCATGAATGAGAAAGGAAGTTTACAATGGAAGTCATCGAGCTGTCATTGCCAGCAACGAACCGTTTAGCAACGGAATACATTGAAGGAACGTTTCCTGTTCACGAGGCGTTTCATCCTTGTTCGTTTGAAGAACGTTTGCATGAACTTCAAAAACGGACGTACGCACGTGAAGCGCTCGTTCATCATTTGCTTGCGTATCATAAGCAGTTTCAAGCAAGCAATCAAACGATTACAAATATCGAAAAATTGCGCCATCCTGACAGCGTTGTCGTCATTGGCGGGCAACAAGCCGGTCTTTTAACCGGACCGCTATATACAATATACAAAATCATTTCTATTATTACATTAGCGAAACAGCAAGAACAACAGCTTGGCGTTCCTGTCGTTCCGATGTTTTGGATGGCTTCTGAAGACCATGACATCGCAGAAATTAATCATGTGCATGTTGCTGAAGACGGCAAAGTAAAAAAATATGTATATTCACCATTAGCGAAAGAAAAGCGAATGGCCGCCCACATTGAACTTAATGTAGACGAGCTAACGAGATGGGTTGATGATGTATTAAAAACATATGGTGAAACAAATGTGACGAATGAGTTGCGGACATACATACATGAATGTATTGCAAAATCAAGAACGGTGGCTGAATTTTTTGCAAACGTTATTTTCAAGCTGTTTGCTAAAGAAGGAATCGTCGTTGTCGATGCGGCTCATCCGCAGCTTCGGGCGATCGAGCGCGAATGGTTTATGACGCTCGCTCATGAACATGAGGCAATTACACACGCCCTTCAAAACCAACAACAACATCTCGGACGACTAGGCTACAAAAAAGCGATTGATGTGACGCCGATGTGCGCGCATTTGTTTTACGATGACGGTCAACGTCGTTTGTTGTATTACGACGATGCTCAACATTGTTTTTACACAAAAGATGGAGTGTACCGTTTCACGCATGATGAATTAAGACAACGAATTGAAAGCGAACCGCAATCGTTTAGCAACAACGTCGTTACACGACCGCTTATGCAAGAGTGGTTATTTCCGACGCTCGCTTTTATTGCTGGTCCCGGTGAAATCGCTTATTGGGCGGAGTTAAAACAAGTATTTGAACATTTTCAATGGCATATGCCGCCAATCGTGCCGCGCCTTTCAGTTACGCTTGTTGAACGCCATATTGCTACGGATTTGGCAGATGTGCATATGACGGTAGAAGAAGCGTTAACGACTGGCACGAAGCGAGCGCTAGAGGAATGGATACGCAACAATCAGCCAGCGGCATTTGATGAGACGTTTTATGAAGCAAAAAAACAAATGGCGCACATACACGAACAACTTCGGCAACTTGGTATGCAAGTCGATCCACATCTTGAGGGAGTGATGTTGAAAAATGCCGAACGAATGGAGACACAAATCGATTATCTTCAACAATTGATTGCACGTCGCATGCTACAAAAACATAACGTACATGTGCGCAAATATGAGCGTATTGAACTGTCGCTGCGCCCGAACGGCACGCCACAAGAACGCGTTTGGAACGTGCTTTACTATATGAATCGTTACGGTCTAGACTTTGTTGATCGTCTGCTTCATGTCGATTATCGTTGGAATGGGATGCATAAAATTGTATATATGTAACTGTTTTCGTCGATAAAAAAATCCTGTCGCGTACAGGATTTTTTTTGTATACAATAGAATAGTTCGGAAGTAAGTAGTGAATTTTGTGAAATGATGGTACAATACAATTGCACTCATTTTTTAGCACGTTTGAAGTTGTAGAGGTAGGTGACATCGTTGTTTCATCACGTAACTGTATTATTAAAAGAAACCGTTGACGGATTAAATGTTAAAAAAGATGGTACATATGTAGATTGTACGCTCGGCGGAGCTGGACATAGCGAATATTTATTATCGCAATTATCGCCAGAAGGACGATTGTTTGCTTTCGATCAAGATGATGTGGCGATTCGTCATGCCCAACAAAAACTCGAGCGATATAGCGGACAGTTTACGATGATTAAAAGTAACTTTCGCTATTTGAAACAACAGCTAGCGCTTTATGGTGTGCATGAAGTCGACGGCATTTTATTTGATCTCGGCGTATCATCGCCGCAGTTAGATATGCCTGAACGTGGTTTTAGTTATCAACATGAGGCACCGCTCGACATGCGCATGGATCGCGACCAAATATTAACAGCATACGACGTTGTCAACACATGGCCATATGAGCAACTTGTGAAAATTTTTTTCCAATATGGCGAAGAAAAATTTTCAAAGGCGATTGCTCGTAAAATTGAGCAAGCGCGCAAACAAAAGCCAATTGAAACGACGACGGAGCTCGCAGAAGTCATTAAAGAAGCCATTCCGGCACCAGCACGTCGCACGGGAGGTCATCCCGCAAAACGTGTGTTTCAAGCAATTCGCATTGCGGTCAACGATGAATTGCGCGCGTTTGAAGAAGCGATTGAACAAGCGATCGATTTATTAAAGCCAGGGGGACGCATTAGCGTCATTACGTTCCATTCGCTTGAAGATCGCATTTGTAAGCTAGCGTTTAAACAAGCAAGTGAAACACCGCACTTGCCGCCAGGATTGCCGATCATTCCAGATGAGTATAAGCCAAAATTAAAAATGATTACAAAAAAACCGATCGTTCCGTCCGAAGAAGAATTGCAACATAATCATCGCGCACGATCTGCGAAATTGCGCATCGCTGAAAAACTGTAAAAAGGGGGAATGGTGTATGGCTGCTGTTCGCATTCAACAAAAAGTACAAAAAGTACAACAAGAACAACACATTCAACGTGTACCGAGAAAAAAACCGAAACGGAACATACGTTGGACGGCTGGAGAGAAAATCATATTTGTTTCGTTTCTTGCCTTTGCTCTATATAGTAGCGTCACGATCATCTCGAATCAGTTTACAATTTATCATGCCAATAAAGAAGTGCAACAGTTGCAAACAAACATTGAAGAGCAAGAAAAACGAAACCGTGACTTATACGTGCAAGTACAAGAGTTAAGCACATATGAACGTATTTTAGCGAAAGCGAAAGAGCTCGGCCTTACATTAAACGAAAATAACGTAAAAGTTGTGCAGGACTGATGCCAGATGAGAAAGCATAAACATACGCATAGAGGAGCAGCTATATATTTCGGTTTTTTTAGCTTGCTCTTTTTTCTATTGTTTGGACGTTTCGTTTATTTACAAGCAACAGGTGTTGCGGACGGACAAGTGTTAGCGGTCGAGGCGCAAAAACGTTATTTAAAAAAACAAGTGCTTGAAGCGAAGCGCGGAACGATTTTTGATCGAGACGGGGAAATCATCGCTGAAGACATTCCTTCATATACAGTTGCCGCTATTCTCGATCCGGATATGCCACAACATGTGACCGATCCTGAAAAAACAGCGCAAAAGTTGGCGCCGCTATTAAAGATGGACGTGGCGGATGTCGAGCGCATTTTAAAAAAGAAAGCGAAGCAAGTCGAGTTCGGCCCGAACGGTCGGGGAATTAGCCAAACGTTGAAGCAAAAAATTGAGGCGCTAGAGCTTCCGGGCATTACGTTCATACGTGACTCGAAACGATTTTACCCGAACGGCACATTTGCTTCGTACGTTGTCGGCTACGCACAAAAAAATGAAGCAACGAACGAAGTGGAAGGAAAAATGGGCATTGAAAAGCAGTTTGATGAGCAGCTGAAAGAAAAAGACGGACATGTTGCTTATGAAGGCGATCCACAAGGTTTTAAACTCCCGTATGCAGACGAACAAATCGTTCCACCACAAAACGGAAAGAACATTTATTTGACGATTGATAAACACATTCAAACGTTTTTAGAAGATGCGATGAATGCTGTCGAAAAACAATATGCGCCGAAAAAAATAATTGCCATTGTTGCTGATCCGAAAACAGGGGCGATTTTAGCGATGAGCACGCGCCCAAGTTTTGATCCAAACAAACGAAACATTGAAAATTACTTTAACGATGCGATTTCTTATCCGTACGAGCCGGGATCGACAATGAAAATTTTTACACTTGCTGCGGCAGTGAATGAAGGAGTGTTTCAGCCGAGTGAAACGTACCAGTCCGGTTCATATCAAGTCGGTCCTCATCGCATTCGTGACCATAACAAAGTCGGTTGGGGGAAAATTACGTTTCTTGAAGGGGTGCAACGTTCATCAAACGTTGCATTCGCAAAAATTGTGCGCGAAAAATTAGGGGAAGATCGCTTTTTACAATATTTGCATCGCTTCCACTTTAATGAACCAACCGGCATTGAGTTGCCGGGTGAAAAAACTGGAAACATTTTATATCGTTATCCGATCGAAAAAGTGACGACAGGCTTTGGACAAGGAACGTCGGTCACGCCAATTCAACAAGTTCAAGCCGCTACCGCCATTGCAAACGGCGGGAAAATGATGAAGCCGTACGTTGTCGATCGTATTGTCGATCCCGAAAGCGGAAAAACGGTCGTAAAACACGAACCGACTGTTGTCGATACGCCGATTTCAAAACAAACAGCCGAAAAAGTACTAGACATTTTAGAAACGGTCGTCACATCTGAGAAAGGAACAGGACGTCCGTATCAAATTGAAGGCTACCGCGTCGCAGGAAAAACAGGAACGGCGCAAATCCCAGATCCGAAAGGCGGATATTTAACCGGTCATCAAAACTATATCTTTTCATTTTTAGGAATGGCGCCGCGTGAAAATCCGCGTTTAATTATGTATGTTGCTGTGCAACAACCAAACATTTCATATACGGAAACAGGGGCAGCACCCGTATCAATGATTTTTAATTCGGTCATGAAAAGTAGTTTACAATATTTAAATATTCAACCGAATGTGGAAAAAAAACAAGTGAAAAAAGAAAAAAGCATTTCGCTTCCTTCCTATGTCGATCAATCGGTTGAACAAGCTACGCAGTCATTGAAAAATCAAGGGTTAAACGTAACGATCATCGGAAAAGGAACGAAAGTGCGTGCACAATTTCCGAAGGCAGGGGAACATGTCGTCGCCCCAGATCGCGTCTTGTTGCAAACGGACGGAAACGCAATGATGCCTGATGTCACAGGCTGGTCGCTGCGCGATGTTATGAAGCTTGCGGAACTGTTGCAGTTAAAGCCAAGCTTTATTGGAAACGGATACGTATTTAGGCAAAATATTACGCCGGGGGCAGTGATCAAACGAAACGACTATATCATTGTCGAGCTGGCGAAACCATCGGAAATCGATGAAAAACAGCAAACCGAAACAGAACAACAAGAAACAGACGGTCCTGTCGATTAGTTCTATATGAAACGGTACAAGCATATAGTGGAACGAGCCGAAACATATAAGGAGGTTCCGCTATATGCGTGCAGTAACTGTTCGAAAACGGCTGACGGCCGTTTTGTTGATTGGATTTCTCATTTTTGCGATTATTGACATTCGTCTCGGTTATGTGCAATTTGTTTTAGGAGATATGTTAACAGAGCGGGCGAAAGATTTATGGAGTCGAAATATCCCGTTTGAGCCAGAGCGTGGAGAAATCGTCGATCGCAACGGGGTGCCTTTAGCAACAAACATGAGTGCCCCATCTGTGCTCGTCGTCCCAAGACAAATTGAAAGCCCATCGAAAGTAGCAAACGAGCTCGCGCGCATATTACACATGCCGGTAGAAAAAGCATATAAACATGTGACGAAAAAAACATCCATTGAACGCATTCATCCAGAAGGGCGAAAAATTTCAAACGAGCAAGCGAAACAAATTCGCGACTTAGGGATGAAAGGAGTATACATCGCTGAAGATTCAAAACGGTATTATCCATTCGGAAGTTATTTATCGCATGTGCTTGGCTTTGCCGGAATTGATAACCAAGGATTGATGGGGCTTGAACTTTATTACGATAAACAACTGAGCGGCAAGCCGGGTTCCGTTCAATTTTATTCCGATGCGAAAGGAAAGCGCATGCCAGGAATGGCTGATGCGTATACGCCACCTGTCGATGGACTTGATTTAAAATTGACCATCGATACACGCGTCCAAACGATTTTAGAACGAGAACTGACGATTGCAGAAGCAACGTATCGCCCCGACGGGATTATTGCGATTGCGATGAACCCAAACAACGGTGAAATTTTAGGGATGGCAAGCCGTCCGACATTTGATCCTGCTGACTTTCAAAATGTTCCACCAGAAATTTTTAACCGAAATTTGCCGATTTGGAGCACGTACGAACCGGGGTCAACGTTTAAAATTATTACGCTTGCGGCGGCATTAGAAGAAAAAAAAGTCGATTTATTGAAAGAACATTTTTACGATCCGGGATATGTGAAAGTAGCTGGGGCGACGCTCCATTGTTGGAAGCGTGGCGGTCATGGCGACCAAACGTTTCTTGAAGTTGTGCAAAACTCGTGCAACCCCGGATTCGTTGAACTCGGTGAACGGCTTGGAAAAGAAAAACTATTTCAATATATTCGCGCGTTCGGTTTTGGTGAAAAAACAGGCATCGATTTGCAAGGAGAAGGAAAAGGTATTTTGTTCCCACTTCATCGTGTCGGACCGGTCGAACAAGCGACGACCGCTTTCGGTCAAGGGGTAGCCGTCACGCCTATTCAACAAGTGGCGGCAGTCGCCGCTGCTGTAAACGGAGGAATTTTATACCAACCTTATATTGCAAAAGAGTGGCTCGATCCGGTCACAGGACAAGTCATACAACGACAAACGCCAAAAGCAAAAAGAAGAGTTATTTCCGAGGAAACGTCCAAGCAAATTCGTTATGCGCTCGAAAGCGTTGTAGCACAAGGAACAGGGAAGGGTGCGTTTGTCGATGGGTATCGTGTCGGTGGCAAAACCGGAACAGCCCAAAAAGCGAAAGACGGTCAATATTTAAAAGATAACCATATCGTTTCATTTATCGGCTTTGCGCCAGCGGACGATCCACAAATTGTTGTATATGTAGCGGTCGACAATCCGAAAGGGACAGTGCAATTTGGTGGCGTTGTGGCGGCACCGATTGTTGGAAATATTATGGAAGATAGTTTACGTGCACTCGGTGTCAAACCGCGTAAACAACAAATTGAAAAAGAAACGACGTGGCTCGATCCGCGCTATGTAGAAGTGCCAAATTTAATCGGTTTAACAAAAAAAGATTTGCAACAACAGCTTTTTCACTTAAAATTAGATGGTAGTGGCGAAGGCGATACAGTCGTTGAACAGGCGCCAAAGCCTGGAGCCAAAGTGAAAGAAGGAGCGACGATCCGGGTTTATTTTGGAACGAAACGGTAAAGCCTAGAGGAAGTATCCTCATGGCTTCTTTTTCTGTTTATATAAAGAAGAAAGGGACGATCGGCATGAAGTTACAAACGTTGCTTCAACATTTACATAGCTTTACACCACTTACAACAGAAAATCCGACGATTACATCGATCGACATGGATTCAAGAGAGGTACAGCAAGGTTCGTTATTTGTTTGTATCAAAGGATTTACAGTAGATGGACACGATTTTGCTGAACAAGCCGTCGCCCGCGGGGCCGTTGCGGTCGTGGCGGAAAAACCGCTCACATTGCCTGTGCCGGTCATTTGCGTGAATGATAGCCGCCGCGCACTTGCTGTATTAGCCGACGTATTTTACGGTCAGCCGACGCATCATCTTCATTTAATCGGCGTGACGGGAACGAACGGAAAAACGACGACGACACATTTCATTGAGCGCATATGCCGACACGCTGGAAAAAAAACCGGGCTGATCGGCACAATTAACATGAAAATTGGTGATGAAACGTATGATGTAAAAAATACAACACCTGAATCGCTCGTTTTACAAAACATGTTTCGTAAAATGGTTGATGCCGACGTGGACATCGTTGCGATGGAAGTATCGTCTCACGCGCTGCATATGGGGAGAGTACACGGGTGTGATTTTGATGTCGCTGTGTTTACCAACTTAACTCAAGATCATTTAGACTACCATCAAACGATGGAGCATTATCGTTGGTCGAAAGGGCTATTGTTTGCGCAACTTGGCAATCGTTTTGATCACCAACGTCCGAAATTTGCGGTATTGAATGCAGACGATGCTGCCTCAGAAGAATATAAAAAAAGCACAGCAGCAACAGTCGTGACGTACGGCATTCATCATAAAAGCGACATCATGGCGAAACATATTGACATAACAACGAGCGGCACAACATTTCAACTTGTCACCCCGATCGAAACCGTACAAGTGAAAACGAAGCTCATCGGCATGTTTAATGTATATAATTTATTAGCTGCGGTAGGCGCTTGTCTCGTCTCAAACATTCCGCTTCGCACGATTGTGGAAGCCATTGCTGACATCGAAGGCGTTCCGGGGCGTTTTGAAGTCGTTGATGTCGGTCAGCCGTTTACCGTCATCGTCGATTACGCTCATACGCCAGATGGTTTAGAAAACGTATTGCAGACGATTCAACAGTTTGCGAAAAAGCGTATATTTGTCGTTGTCGGTTGCGGCGGGGATCGCGATCGGACGAAGCGACCATTAATGGCGCAAATCGCTGTCAAATATAGCGATGTCCCGATTTTTACGTCGGATAATCCGCGTTCAGAAGACCCGATGACCATTTTAAACGACATGAAACAAGGCGTAACCGAAGACGTCGTATGTATTGTCGATCGAAAAGAGGCGATTACATATGCGATTGAGCAAGCCGAAACAGACGATGTCGTTTTAATTGCAGGAAAAGGTCATGAGACGTATCAAATCATCGGGAAAGACGTGTTATATTTTGATGATCGTGTCGTCGCACGCGAAGCTATTCAACGAAGAAAAGATCAATAGAAGATGAGGAAGGTGCAACGATCATGGACGAGAAAGTCATTTTGTTTACGGCAGGGCTTGCCTTTATCATTACAGTTGTGCTATCGCCGATTTTCATTCCGTTTTTAAGGCGATTAAAATTCGGGCAAAGTATTCGTGAAGAAGGACCAAAATCTCATCAAAAAAAATCAGGCACGCCGACGATGGGCGGATTAATGATTTTATTGTCGCTCTCGATGACAACGTTTATGATGAGCGGTACATTTTTTGAACGGACACCGCAAACGTATTTATTGTTGTTTGTGACACTTGGCTACGGATTGCTCGGTTTTATTGACGACTTCATTAAAGTTGTTATGAAACGTAACCTTGGTTTAACGAGCAAGCAAAAACTAGCAGGACAACTGCTCATTGCGCTCATCTTTTACTTTTTCTTTCAACATTACAGCATTTCAACGGTCGTCTCGATTCCTGGGACGGACATGTCGATAGACTTAGGCGTCGCTTATATTTTGCTTATTATTTTTATGCTTGTTGGCGGTTCAAATGCGGTTAATTTGACGGACGGCTTAGACGGGCTGTTAGCAGGAACAGCGGCGATTGCGTTTGGTGCATATGCTGTATTGGCATGGAATCAAGGGCAATATGACATCGCCATTTTTAGCGTTGCTGTCGTTGGAGCCGTGCTTGGATTTCTCGTATTCAACGCCCACCCTGCGAAAGTGTTTATGGGCGATACCGGTTCGCTTGCACTTGGCGGAGCGATTGTCGCCATTGCCATTTTAACGAAACTTGAAATATTATTGGTGATTATCGGGGGCGTATTCGTCATTGAAACGTTATCGGTCATCATTCAAGTCATTTCGTTTAAAATGACAGGGAAACGCGTGTTTCGTATGAGTCCGTTGCACCATCATTACGAGTTAATCGGGTGGTCAGAGTGGCGCGTTGTTGTGACGTTTTGGGCGGTCGGCTTATTGTTTGCCATTTTAGGAATTTATATTGAGGTGTGGGTATAATGTATAACGGAAAAAAAGTGTTCGTATTAGGTTTAGCCAAAAGTGGATTCGCAGCAGCAAAACGGCTTCGTGAGCTCGGTGCCGACGTTGTTGTCAACGATCGCAATGAACCGAGTGAGCAGGAAAAGCAAGAGTTAGAAGCGCTTGGCGTCCGTCTCGTATGCGGAGGTCATCCGCTTGAGTTGCTTGATGAGCCGTTTGATTTCGTCGTAAAAAATCCCGGCATTCCGTACTCAAATGCGCTCGTTCAAAAAGCGCTCGACAAACAAATTCCGATTATTACGGAAGTTGAAATTGCATATGAAACGTCAAAAGCCCCTATTATCGGCATTACAGGTTCAAACGGAAAAACGACGACGACGACCTTGATTGATCACATTTTGCAAGAAGCGAAACGTCGACCGCTCATTGCAGGAAATATTGGAACCGTTGCGTGCGAAGTTGCTAAACACGCGACAAAAGATGATGTAATCGTGATGGAATTATCTTCGTTTCAGCTGCTCGGAACGATCCGTTTTCGTCCGCACATCGCTGTGTTGTTAAATATTTTCGATGCGCATTTAGATTATCATGGGACGAAAGAAGCATACGCAGAAGCGAAAGGAAACATTTTTAAAAATCAAACGGAAACGGACTATGCTGTCGTCAATGCAGATGACCCGATCGTGATGCAATTAGCGGAAAAAAGCCGCGCACAAAAAGTGCCGTTTTCAGCAAATACGCCATTATCGTACGGAGCAACGGTGAAAGAAGGCGCCATTTATTTTCATGACGAGCGAATTATTGACATTACAGATGTGGCGTTACGCGGGACGCACAATCTCGAAAATATATTAGCCGCTGTTGCCGCGACGAAGCTCGCAGGTGCAGACAATGAAGCGATTCGCCGCGTATTAACGACGTTTACAGGCGTCCCACATCGCTTGCAGTTTGTCGCTGAAATCAATGGACGAAAATTTTACAACGATTCAAAAGCGACAAACATATTAGCGACACAAAAAGCGTTAAGCGCTTTTCATGAGCCGGTCATTTTACTTGCCGGTGGATTAGATCGCGGCAACGAGTTTGATGAGTTACTTCCGTACTTTAAGCATGTGAAAGCCGTCATTACGTTTGGACAGACGGCGCCAAAAATTGAACGCATCGCGCGCGAAGCAGGAATACAGCAAGTGAAACGTGTCGATAATGTGGAACAAGCAGCTTTTGCCGCATATGAATGGTCGTCATCGGGCGATGTCATTTTACTTTCCCCAGCGTGTGCAAGTTGGGATCAATATAAAACTTTCGAACAACGTGGGGACATGTTTGTACATGCGGTGCATAAGCTTAAATAAGAAGAATTTTAAGTAAATTGAGGTGTTCCGCATTGCATGGAAAAAAGTCTGCACCTGATTTTTTGTTAATGATCATCACGTTTTCGTTGTTGGCGATCGGGCTCATTATGGTGTATAGCGCAAGCGCCATTTGGGCGGATTACAAGTTTCATGATTCGTTTTTCTTTGCCAAGCGCCAGCTGTTGTTTGCAGGGGTTGGCATTGTGGCGATGTTTTTTTTCATGAACATCGACTATTGGACGTGGCGCACGTGGGCGAAAGTGTTGCTTATCGTTTGTTTTATACTTCTCGTTCTCGTCTTAATTCCAGGTATCGGCATGGTGCGCAACGGTTCGCGAAGCTGGATTGGCGTCGGTGCGTTTTCCATTCAGCCATCTGAATTTATGAAAATGGCGATGATCGCATTTTTAGCGAAATATTTATCTGAAAACCAAAAAAAAATCGCATCGTTTAAACAAGGGTTACTCCCATCCTTGACGCTCGTGTTTATTGCGTTTGGCATGATTATGTTGCAGCCGGATTTAGGGACGGGAACGGTCATGGTCGGCACGTGCGTCGTCATGATTTTTGTCGCTGGCGCGCGCATGAGCCATTTTGTCGTTCTCGGTTTGCTCGGATTGGCAGGGTTTGCTGGGCTCGTGTTATCTGCTCCGTATCGCATCAAGCGCATTACGTCGTTTTTAAACCCGTGGGAAGATCCGTTAGGAAGCGGTTTTCAAATTATTCAATCGCTTTATGCGATCGGACCGGGCGGGCTATTTGGGCTTGGACTCGGGCAAAGCCGCCAAAAGTTTTTTTACTTGCCCGAGCCGCAAACGGACTTTATTTTTGCCATTTTAGCGGAAGAACTCGGATTTATCGGCGGTTCGCTCGTTTTGCTTTTGTTTAGTTTATTGCTTTGGCGCGGCATTCGCATTGCCTTAGGGGCGCCTGATTTGTACGGCAGTTTTTTAGCCGTCGGCATCATTGCGATGGTTGCCATTCAAGTGATGATTAATATCGGAGTTGTGACCGGATTAATGCCGGTGACGGGCATTACATTGCCGTTTTTAAGCTATGGAGGTTCGTCATTGACGCTTATGCTTATGGCGATTGGCGTCTTGTTAAACATTAGCCGTTATGCGCGATATTGAAGGCTGACTTCATGGAAGTCAGCTTCTTCTGTTACTTTTGATGAGGGGGAAAAACGATGAAAATTGTAGTGAGTGGCGGCGGCACAGGAGGTCATATTTATCCTGCGCTTGCGTTTATTCATGAAGTGAAAAAACAATATCCAAACGTCGATGTATTATATATTGGGACAAAAAAAGGGTTAGAAAGCACGATCGTTCCAAGAGAAAACATCCCGTTTCATGCGATTGACATTAGTGGATTAAAGCGTAGTTTTTCATTGGAAAACGTCAAAACGCTCGTGCGCTTCATAAAAAGTGTGCACGCATGCAAAAAACTGTTGAAACAATACAAACCGGACGTTGTGCTCGGTACAGGGGGATACGTGTGCGGACCTGTCGTCTATGCCGCAGCAAAACTAGGTATACCGACGATCATTCATGAACAAAATAGCATTCCTGGGCTGACGAACAAATTTTTAAGCCGCTATGCGAATAAAGTAGCTATTTGTTTTGAGGAGACGAAGGAATATTTTCCACAAGAAAAAGTGGTGTTAACAGGGAACCCGCGCGCGTCAGAAGTCGTAGGAAAAGACGGACGAGAAGCGAGACGGTCGCTCGGATTAGATGAACAGAAAAAGACGGTACTCATTGTCGGTGGCAGTCGCGGTGCACGTCCGATCAATGAGGCGTTTTTACAAGTGCTTCATGAAGTCGAACAAAAACCGTATCAATTTTTGTATGTTACAGGCGATATTCATTATGATAAAGTAATAAAGGCGGTAAACGATGTCGGCAATCCGCCAAACGTCATCATTCGTCCATTTATTCACAACATGCCGGAAGTATTGGCAGGGGTCGATGTGATCGTTGCGCGTGCAGGTGCAACGACGCTTGCAGAAATTACAGCGCTTGGCATTCCGAGCATTTTAATTCCGAGCCCATATGTGACAAATAATCACCAAGAAAAAAATGCTCGGGCGCTTGAGAAAAAAGGAGCGGCGATCGTTCGTTTAGAAAGTGAATTGACAGGTGCGCGTTTGCTTGACGATATCGACCGCATTTTGTTAGACGAACAAACGTTGAAAAACATGAAAGAAGCGGCGTTTCGATTAGGTATTCGCGATGCGGCAGAACGTTTATATCGCGTCATGGTGGAGATGATTTCATAAATTGCATACGATATAGGAAAGAGGTAGAGGAGGTAGAACATTGGAAAAACTACGTGAAGAGCTCCTGCAAGCTAACGTTGGAATAGTGAAAGAAAACGAACGTATGGCAAGTCATACGACAATCAAAATTGGCGGGCCTGCTGACCTTTTTGTTGAGCCAAAAAATATAGATCGTTTAAAAAAGACGATGGAAATCGTTCGAAAATATGGTGTACCTTGGCGTGCGATCGGTCGCGGTTCGAACTTACTTGTATTAGATGAAGGCATTGAAGGTATTGTCATTAAACTTGGCGAAGGATTAGATGATTTATACATTCATGATACAGAAGTGACAGTTGGCGGGGGATATTCGCTCATTAAATTGGCGACGGTCATTAGTAAGCAAGGATTGTCCGGACTTGAGTTTGCGGGAGGCATTCCGGGAACGGTGGGCGGGGCGGTATATATGAACGCCGGCGCTCACGGTTCAGATATGTCGCATATCGTGAAAAAAGCACAAATTTTGTTTGAAGACGGAACAATTGAATGGTTAACAAATGAAGAGATGGAATTTTCTTATCGTACGTCCGTCTTACAAACAAAGCGTAAAGGCATTTGCATCGCAGCAACGCTTGAAATGAAAAAAGGAAACCGTGATGAAATTGTGGCGGCGATGCAAAAAAATAAAGATTATCGCCGCGAAACACAACCGTGGAACTACCCGTGTGCGGGAAGCATTTTTCGCAACCCCCTTCCACAGTACGCTGGTCAGTTAATTGAACAAGCGGGGCTAAAAGGATATACGATTGGCGGGGCAAAAATTTCTGAACAACATGCGAATTTTATCGTCAACGCAGGCGGAGCAACGGCAAAAGATGTGCTCGAGCTCATCGACTATGTGAAAAAGACGATTCACGACTTATATGGTGTATCATTGCAAACAGAAGTTGAAATTGTTGGGCGAAAGTAATACATTTTCCCCATCCTAATTTTTTCTATATTATGCTATAATAGAAATAGAGACAACGAACTAACGGTTGCTGACATGCGCCGTTAGTTTTCTTGTTATTTTGATTTGGTCCATCGACCGAGGTGGAGTGAATGGGAAAAGGAAAAGTTGTTGTTCTTGAAGAACGTGTGCCAAAATTAAAAGAGCAGCGAAGACAACGCGCGAATCGCTTACTCATTGCATATATCGCTTTATTTTTTATGCTTTTGTTAGGCGTTGTTTATGCGCAGTCGCCACTGAGCAACGTTGCCGTCATCCACGTCGAAGGAAATCACCATATCGCTTCCGAAGATATGATTCAATTAAGTGGCGTGACGAAAAAGACGAGCTTTTGGAAAGTAAAAAAAGCGGAAGTGGAACAGCGAATTAAACAACATCCTGAAGTGGAAGAAGTACATGTAAAAAAACGAATCCCGAATCGCATTGACATCGTTGTCGTTGAACGAAAGCGGATCGCTTACATTTTGGACAAGCATTCCTTTTTGCCGATTTTAGATAACGGAAAAGTGCTGACGCATGCAAAACGAGCGATTCCAAGCGATGCGCCGATTTTAGTCGGGTGGAAAGAAGGGGAGGCTATTCAAGAGATGGCTGCCCAATTGGCAAACACGCCAAGTTCGATTTTAAACCTCATCTCGGAAATTCATTATACCCCAAACTCATCGGATCCAAGGCATATTACTGTCTATATGAATGATGGCATAGAGGTAAGTGCTACCGTCGATCGTTTTGCGGAAAAAATTGTTCATTATCCTTCGATCGTCAGCCAGTTGCAGCCGGGGACAAAAGGCGTCCTTCATTTAGAGATGAGCACATATTTTAAACCGTACGAAGCGGATGAAGGGAATGACAAAAACGATGAAGATAAACGGTAGCCATGTTATTTTGTCGTTCGTTTGTTTCGTTTTAGGCTTTATGCTCGCTTTCTCCTATCAAATGACAAAAAAAGAAGCAGCTAATCGCCAACTTGAACGTCAGTGGGGCAAAGAATATGAATATCGACAACAATTGATTGAACAGCAAGAACAAAATCGTAAACTGCAAGCCGAATTATTTCAAAAGCAACAACGCATTCGTACAATTGAAAAAGAGTTAGCAAACGAGGAGCAAATTTATTTTAATCTCGTTGAAGATGCGGAACGGCTACGCATGTATATTGGCAAAGTGAAAGTAAAAGGAAAAGGAGTAGAAGTGACGCTATCTGATGCTTCATACATCCCTTCCGAAGCGAACGCCACAAACTACATCGTTCACGAACAACATGTGTTTCAAGTTGTGAATGAACTACTCATTGCAGGGGCGTCTGCGATATCGATTAACGGTCAACGATTATCGCACCGATCGTATATCGTTTGCAACGGCCCGGTCATTGAAATTGATGGAATGCAACACCCAGCCCCGTTTGTTATTCAAGCGATTGGCGATCCGAACGTGCTGATCCCTGCGTTAACGATCGCTGGTGGTGTCAAAGATCAACTAACGAGCGACCATATTGTTGTTGACATTGTACAAAAATCAGAAATTACGATGGAACCGCTGATGAAAAAATAAGAGGAGGAGCGATGTTGACGCGAAAAACGACATGGTATTTTACGTTTGTCTCGCTTATTATCGGTTTCATGTTGGCGATCCAATTTCAAACAAGCCACGAACCAGATGTACGCGACACACGTGACATATGGGAAATACGACAAGATTTAAAAAAAGAGCAAGAGTTACATAAACAACTGTTACATGAAATACGAAAATACGAAGAAACGTTAGAAAAATATGAACAACAACGTTCAGAAAATAAAGGAGCCATTCTTCGCCAAACGATAGAGGAATTAAAAAAAGAAGCAGGGCTAACGGAAGTTGTCGGGGAAGGTGTCGTGCTTTATGTCGAACAAATGTATGATGAATCGTACGTCGGTCCGCTTAGCGATACGATATCAGCAGATTTACTGCGCCGACTCATGAATGAATTAAATATGTATGGCGCTCAATATGTATCGATTGCTGATCAACGCATCGTCAACACGACTGTCATTCGCGACATTAACGGTGTGACGAAAGTTGATTCGTACCCGTTACGCTCTTTCCCTTTTGAAATTAAAGTGATTGCGGCAGACGCAGAAAAAATGTACAACCGGCTCAAAGCTTCGACGCTTGCCGATGACTTTGCCCTTGAAAATCTACTTCTTACGATTTCAGAGCCACAACAACGTGTCGTCATTCCTCCATACGATGGGACGGTGCGCGTCAAACAAATGGAAGCAGTCGAAGATGCTAGGAGGTGAACATGATGTGGCTTCCGTTGCTCGGTCTCGTCATTGGCATATTGCTCGGATTGTTGACGGATTGGCGCATTCCGAGCGAATATGCGAACTACTTATCCATCGCTGTGCTCGCAGCGTTGGATACGCTCATTGGCGGCATTCGCGCACATTTGCAAAATATTTACGATGAGCACGTATTTGTATCTGGATTTTTTTTTAATATTATTTTAGCAACAAGTTTAGCTTTTCTCGGTGTGCATCTTGGTGTAGACTTGTATTTAGCAGCTGTATTTGCGTTCGGTGTGCGCCTGTTTCAAAACATCGCTGTCATCCGCCGAATTTTGCTAACGAAATGGTTAGAAAGCCGCCAAAAAAATCGTTTATAAAAAAGGGAATGCTGTTCGAATGTGGAATATAGTGTTGATATACATAACAACGTTCATTTTGTAAAGGAGGTGCCACGAGAATGAACAGCAACGATTTTTATGTTAGTCTTGACATCGGTACGTCCAGTATAAAAGTCATCATTGGCGAAATGATGAACGATCAGTTAAACATTATCGGTGTCGGCAATGTGAAATCGCAAGGGCTGAAAAAAGGCTCCATCATTGATATAGATGAAACAGTACAATCGATTAAACGAGCAATTGAACAAGCGGAACGGATGGTCGGCGTAACGATTAAAGGCGCTATTGTTGGAGTAAACGGCAATCACATTCAACTTCAACCGTGCAACGGGATTGTCGCTGTATCAAGCGAAAATAAAGAAATTACGAATGAAGACGTCACGCGCGTCATCGAAGCAGCACAAGTCGTTTCCGTTCCACCAGAGCGCGAAATTATTGATGTCATTCCAAAACAGTTTATCGTTGACGGACTTGATGGCATTAACGACCCGCGCGGCATGTTAGGCGTCCGATTAGAAATGGAAGGAACGATGATTACCGCATCAAAAACGGCTTTACATAACGTGCTTCGCTGTGTTGAGCGAGCAGGATTAGAAGTGCTTGATGTATGTCTTCAACCGCTAGCGGCAGCCTCGATTGCGCTATCGAAAGATGAAAAAAACTTAGGTGTGGCACTTATTGATATCGGTGGCGGTTCAACGACAGTTGCCGTGTTTGACCAAGGATTTTTACAAGCAACGACCGTACTTCCGATCGGTGGTGAACATATTACAAAAGATTTATCGATCGGCATGCGCACGTCGACAGAAGATGCGGAACGCATTAAACTAAAACATGGTCATGCGTTTTACGATCTTGCTTCTGAAGAAGAAGTATTCAGCGTTCCAATAATCGGCACGGATCAACATCAACAATTTAATCAGCTACAAATTGCGGATATGATTGAAGCGCGTGTAGAAGAAATTTTACAAATGGCACAAGCAGAAATTCGTCGACGCGGATTTCGTGATTTGCCTGGTGGATATGTGTTAACGGGTGGGACCGTCAATATGCCGGGCGTATTAGAACTTGCCGAAGCGATTTTTGAACATACGGTTCGCGTAGCGATGCCAGACTATATTGGTGTTCGCGATCCACAATATACAAACGGTGTCGGTTTAATTCAATTCGCCTATAAAAATGCAAAGTTACAAGGAAGGCACGTTCCTGCTCTTTCTTCTAGCGCCTCAAACGATTTCCAGACGGAGAAAAAGGTGTATAAAGCGCCAGCAAAACCGAAACAAAAAGAAGAACATTTCGGACATAAAGTCAAGAAATTTTTCGGATACTTTTTTGAATGACAATTTGAATGGCTAGGAGGATTATCATGTTGGAGTTTGACACGACTGTTGATCAGTTAGCGACAATTAAAGTAATTGGTGTCGGTGGCGGCGGAAATAACGCTGTCAATCGCATGATTGAACATGGGGTACAAGGTGTTGAATTTATTGCGGTCAATACGGATGCCCAAGCGTTAAACTTATCAAAGGCTCCAATTAAGCTGCAAATTGGCGCGAAATTGACACGTGGATTAGGTGCAGGAGCAAATCCAGAAGTAGGAAAAAAAGCAGCAGAAGAAAGTAAAGAACAAATTGAAGAGGCGCTCAAAGGTGCCGATATGGTATTCGTTACAGCCGGTATGGGCGGGGGAACAGGAACGGGTGCAGCTCCAGTCATCGCTCAAATCGCGCGTGATCTAGGCGCACTTACTGTTGGCGTCGTCACGCGACCGTTTACATTTGAAGGAAGAAAGCGCGCGATGCAAGCGGCAAGCGGTATTGCAGCGATGAAAGAGGCAGTCGATACGCTCATCGTCATTCCGAACGATCGCCTGTTAGAAATTGTAGACAAAAATACCCCGATGTTAGAAGCGTTCCGCGAAGCAGACAACGTGCTTCGTCAAGGAGTACAAGGCATCTCCGACTTAATTGCTGTACCGGGATTAATTAACTTAGATTTTGCTGATGTGAAAACGATTATGTCTAATAAAGGTTCGGCTCTTATGGGAATCGGCGTCGCAACAGGAGAGAACCGAGCGGCAGAAGCAGCGAAAAAGGCGATCTCGAGCCCGCTATTAGAAACGTCCATCGACGGTGCCCAAGGCGTATTAATGAACATTACAGGCGGTACGAACTTAAGCTTATACGAAGTGCAAGAAGCAGCTGATATCGTCGCATCAGCTGCCGACCAAGACGTCAATATGATTTTTGGTTCGGTCATTAACGAAAACTTAAAAGACGAAATTATTGTTACCGTCATCGCGACAGGATTTAACGAAGAAGTGAACCAAGTAAAAGCAACGCGACAAGCGGTTGTCAAACCGAACGTTGGCGTCAAACGTGAGAAAAAAGAAGAACCGATTGACTACTCGCCAACGCGCGGACAACAAGCAGAAGACCCGCTCGACATCCCAGCTTTCCTGCGCAACCGCAATCGTCGCCGTTAAAAAAACAAACGCTCACTACGTGTGGGAAACGCTCACTACGTGTGGGCGTTTTTTTATTTCCGTATTGTTTGACAAAATCTCCAAAAAAATGACGTCATCGTTTGACATACTTTTCTATTGAAAGTGCTATATACT
Source organism: Anoxybacillus sp. TBDG-1 (assembly GCF_054815885.1). NCBI lineage: Bacteria > Bacillati > Bacillota > Bacilli > Caryophanales > Anoxybacillaceae > Anoxybacillus > Anoxybacillus sp. TBDG-1. The sequence goes on along the minus strand of NZ_JBTZSY010000025.1, from coordinate 4,484 downwards.
AGTTTCAAGATAAGGAGGGGATGCCGCTGATTTATGCCGATCTCGTATGGTTATTAAACCTTTGTTTTGATGCGATGTTACTATGGCTTGCGGCGATTATGCTAAAGCGCCGCGTTCGGTTATGGCGGCTTATGCTTGGGGCATTATTCGGCTCGCTGTTCGTCTTGCTTATTTTCACGCCTTTTGCCTATATGATGTCTCATGTCACAACGAAACTCATCGTCTCTTTTTTCATCGTTTGGATTTGTTTTGGCTTTCATCGTTTTCGGTTTTTTATCGAAAATGTGCTCGCTTTTTATTTTGCAACGTTTATGATGGGCGGAGGGCTGATTGCATTTCACTTTTTATTACAAAGTGAAATAACAGCTTATCCATCAGGCTGGATTTCGCATTCCACTTCGGTTAGCTGGTTGTTTGTCGTCATCATGTTTCCGATTTTATGGTTATTATCCAAGGTACAAATGGGAACGATTCGGGAAAAAAAATTGCGCTTTGAACATGTCATTGACGTGCGTGTGACATGTTTTGGACAAACGGTATGTTTAAAAGGATTAGTCGATAGCGGAAATCAGTTGCGTGATCCGTTAACAAACACACCGGTCATGATTGTGGAATTGCAACCGTTCGCACATATATTTCCTCCAACCGTCTTACAAATGATTCACAAACGGACGTACACAGATGACATCCCGGGCGAATGGGCTAGTCGTATGCGTTTCGTTCCATATCGAGCCGTTGGCGTCGAGCAACAGCTATTAATCGCAATGAAACCAGACGACGTGCAATGGTCGGACGGAAAACAATGGACATCTGTTACAAAAGTGCTTGTTGGTTTTCACCCGTCGTCGCTTTCCGCTGACGGAGAGTACAATTGCATCGTCCATCCGCATATGGTCATGTCGCAAGCGTCGTAATTATTATTATCATACGGCCGATCGTGCCGAAATAGAAGGGGGATTTTATGAAGTTATTCAAATTGCGCCTCACGTATTTATGGTACAAACTATTAAAAAAATTAGGGCTCAAAGCGGACGAAATTTATTACATCGGTGGAAGCGAAGCGTTGCCGCCTCCGCTCACCAAAGAGGAAGAAGAAATGCTCTTAAAAAAACTTCCTTCTGGAGATGAAACGGCTCGTTCACTACTTATTGAACGAAATCTTCGCCTCGTCGTTTACATTGCTCGAAAATTTGAAAATACCGGCATTAACATTGAGGATTTAATTAGCATCGGTACGATTGGATTAATTAAAGCGGTCAATACGTTTAATCCGGAAAAAAAAATTAAGCTCGCTACATATGCGTCGCGCTGTATTGAAAATGAAATTTTAATGTATTTACGGCGCAACAATAAAGTGCGCTCGGAAGTATCGTTTGATGAACCGTTAAACATTGACTGGGACGGCAATGAACTGTTGTTGTCTGACGTATTAGGCACAGAAGATGACGTCATTACGAAAGATTTAGAGGCAAATATTGATCGTAACTTGTTATTTCGCGCACTCGATCAATTAAGCGACAGGGAAAAACAAATTATGGAACTTCGCTTCGGTTTAACTGGAGGAGAAGAAAAAACGCAAAAGGATGTTGCGGATTTATTAGGCATTTCTCAATCGTACATTTCCCGACTAGAAAAGCGAATTATTAAACGATTGCGAAAAGAATTTAACAAAATGATGTAATGCATATTTTTCCCTTCGAAGGAGATACTGAAAGCTGACAGCATCTCCTGTAAGGAGGGAAAGACATGGCAAGAAACAAAGTTGAAATTTGCGGCGTTGATACATCGAAACTCCCCGTACTGAAAAACGAAGAAATGCGTGAATTATTTCGGCAAATGCAAGCCGGTGATATATGTGCACGCGAAAAATTAATTAACGGGAATTTACGGCTCGTATTGAGCGTCATCCAACGATTTAACAATCGTGGTGAATATGTTGACGATTTGTTTCAAGTCGGCTGTATCGGACTTATGAAATCGATTGATAACTTTGATTTAAGTCAAAACGTGAAATTTTCAACGTATGCCGTACCGATGATTATCGGTGAAATTCGCCGATATTTACGTGATAATAACCCGATTCGTGTGTCCCGCTCGCTGCGCGACATTGCATACAAGGCGTTACAAGTGCGCGAAAAAATGATGAGTGAAACAGCAAAAGAACCGACGGCAGAAGAAATTGCAAAAATTTTAGACGTCCCACACGAAGAAATTGTATTCGCGTTAGATGCTATTCAAGATCCTGTTTCGTTATTTGAACCGATTTACAACGATGGCGGCGACCCTATTTATGTGATGGATCAGCTGAGCGATGAGAAAAACCGCGATACAAACTGGATTGAAGAAATCGCGCTCAAAGAAGGACTTCGCCGCTTAAACGAACGTGAAAAAATGATTATTCGCAAACGATTTTTTCAAGGAAAAACACAAATGGAAGTTGCCGAAGAAATCGGCATCTCGCAAGCACAAGTATCTCGTTTAGAAAAAGCCGCCATTAAACAGATGAATAAAAATATTCAGTGGTAATTTACGCCTCCACCGACGTAAACAGGTGGGGGCTTTTCTATGTGCTTCATATGACTACAACGAACCGCTTATGCATACATATAGGAGATAGAACGAAGAAAAGGAGCGGGGAAGCATGGTGAAAATTTCTGAGCTACAACAAAAAGACGTCGTCAATGTCGCCAACGGTAAACGCCTCGGAAATATTGGAGATATTGATATTAATTTAACGACCGGTCAAATTGAAGCCATTATTATTATTGGTGCCGGGAAAGTGCTCGGCTTATTCGGACGGACGGATGAAATCATCATTCCGTGGCGCGATATTGTCAAAGTCGGTGCTGATGTCATTCTCGTTCGATTAGATGGCGATGAATAGTTTAGGTTTTCGGCAAGCTGTGATAAAATAGGAAAAAAAGTGATAAAATTGTACAAAGGATGTCGGACGATGAATGAAATATTTCGACAAGCGCATGAGTCATTACTTATGTTTGATGACTGGGAAAACGTCATCGTTGCGTTTACAACAAAACGAGGTGGAGTAAGCAGCGAGCCGTTTGCAACGTTAAATGTCGGCATGCACGTCAACGATCATCGACATGCAGTGTATGAAAATCGGAAAAAAGTGGCCGAGCAGTTAAACGTTTCGCTTGATCGCTGGGTATGTGCCGATCAAGTGCACGGCGTACACATCGAAAAAGTGACGAACGAACATGCAGGCAAAGGGGTGCGCACGTACGATACGGCTTTGCCACATACAGACGGGCTGTACACAAGCGAGCAACAGCTCATGTTAGCGCTTTGTTTTGCAGATTGTGTTCCGCTTTACTTTTTTGCCCCAAGTAAAAAGCTCATTGGACTTGCACATGCCGGCTGGAAAGGAACAGTGCATAACATCGCTGGTGAAATGGTGAAGCGATGGAACGAAGAAGGGGTAGATGCGCGTGATATGTATGTCGTCATTGGGCCATCGATCGGTCGCTGTTGTTATATCGTCGATGATCGCGTCATCACATTCGTTCAAAAGGCGCTAGTCAACTCGTCCCAATCGCTTTATAATGAAACAAGTAAGGAACAGTATGCGCTCGATTTAAAAGAAATGAATAAACAGCTTTTGCAGCAAGCAGGTGTTCCGATCGAACACATCGCTATTTCGTCGTATTGCACAAGCTGTGGGCAGTCATTATTTTTCTCCCACCGTCGCGACGGTGGCAAAACAGGAAGAATGATGGCGCTTATTGGCTGGAGGTGATCATATGACGGTTAAACAACGGTTACAAACGATTCAACAACATATTGCGGAAGCGTGTGAAAAAACAGGACGCAACGCCGCAGACGTTCAAATCGTTGCTGTGACGAAATATGTAAGCATCGCACGCGCGAACGAAGCGATGGAAGCAGGTATCGTTCATTTAGGTGAAAGTCGTGCTGACGGTTTTTTACAAAAATATGAAGCAATCGGAAAAGAAGCGACGTGGCATTTTATCGGTACGTTGCAATCGAGAAAAGTAAAACAAATCATCGATTACGTCGACTACATTCATTCGCTTGATCGTCTTTCGTTAGCGGAAGAAATCGACAAACGAGCGAATCGAAAGATCAAATGTTTTGTGCAAGTGAACGTATCAGGAGAGATGTCGAAACACGGATTAGCGCCAGAAGACGTATTGCCGTTTATTGAAACATTATCCGCTTTTTCGCGTATTGAAGTTGTCGGATTGATGACGATGGCGCCTTATACGGATGATGAGGCGACGATCCGCCGTTGTTTTCAGACGTTGCGTGAGTTAAAAGAGCGCGTGCAAGAAAAACAATTTCCGCACGCTCCATGTACACAACTGTCGATGGGCATGTCAAACGATTACGCGATTGCCGTTGAAGAAGGAGCTACGTTTCTTCGACTCGGTACATGTCTTGTCGGTGAGGTAGCGTCAAAAAATCTATGAAAAGTCATCACGGGCTACCTTTTGAAGGAAAAT
>NZ_JBTZSY010000024.1:0-40132 GCF_054815885.1 Anoxybacillus sp. TBDG-1 | reverse complement strand
ATTATACCAAATCAGGAACCTGTCTTTTTTTCTCCCACAAACATTTTACTCATACATAACGCTTTGAATAAAACGAATAATAAAAAAGAAGGGGGGAGTTGTTTTGCGGAATGCATGGTTAATGACAGGGATTAGTACAATCGCTTTATTATCGGGGTGCGCTCAAATGAACGAATCAACATCTTTGTATGAAAAGAGCGGCACAACGATTAACGTTCGTTCACGAAACGATCTGTATAACGAATATGGTGTGCGAAATGGGCTAGATTCACGTCTAACGAATTTCGGCTACGTTCGTCATCAAAAAAGTCCGATTCCAGGAGACACGACACAATATGCAACCATTCCTGTGTTAAATCGTGAAAATGTTGCTGATTTAATTAGTAAGCTGTGCACCCAGCTTCCAAACGTTTATGACGTTGGAACACTTGTCACAGACGATACGGTGTTTGTCGTTTACAAAACAGATAGCACAAATCGGTTTGAAACAGCCGATCAAGTGAAAAAAACAGCGATTTCTGTCGTACCACGCTACTATCACGTGTACGTTTCCGATAATCCACGCATGTTTCAAGATATTGAGCGATTTGGTCGTTTAGACGCGAATAGTCAAAATGTTGATCAAATTTTACAACAAACGATCAAAGAGATGCTGAAATCGCCACAAGGAAGAAAAATAAGTAACGGCGAAAACGAAAATGGTGTGCAACAAGAAGAAATGAATATGATGCAATAAATAAAAAGGATGTCCCGCTTACATAAAAGGGACATCCTTAATTATATGTTTACTCATTCGCTTTTGCCGATTGTACTTGTTCATCTGCATGATAAGAAGACCGAACGAGCGGACCGGATTCACAATGGCTAAACCCTCTCGCTAACGCAATTTCTTTTAACTCCATAAACTCATGCGGATGATAATACTTCTCTACTTTCAAATGTTTTTTTGTTGGCTGTAAATATTGTCCGATTGTTAAAATATTCACTCCAACAGCGCGTAAATCGTCCATTGTCTCTAAAATTTCTTCTTTTGTTTCCCCAAGCCCAACCATTAAGCTTGATTTCGTCGGAATATCGGGCTGCATTTCTTTCGCACGACGCAAAAATTCGAGTGAACGTTCATATGTGGCACGTGCACGAACGCGCGGAGTGAGACGACGAACGGTTTCAATATTATGATTTAAAATATCCGGGCGAGCGTCCATTAACGTTTTTAAGTTTTCATATACTCCGCCCATATCAGATGGCAATACTTCAATCGTCGTTAACGGATTTTTGCGTCGAATGGCGCGTACCGTTTCCGCAAATACTGCTGCCCCACCATCTTTTAAATCATCGCGCGCTACAGCTGTTACAACAACATGTTTTAAATTCATTAAACGAACCGATTCAGCAACACGTTCTGGCTCTTGCCAATCTAATTCCGTTGGCAAACCTGTTTTAACAGCGCAAAAACGGCAAGCGCGCGTACATACATCGCCTAAAATCATAAACGTTGCCGTTCGGCGAACCGCCCAACATTCATGAATGTTTGGACAACGCGCTTCTTCGCATACGGTATGCAATTGTTTTTCGCGCATCATTTTTTTTAAGCCAGTATAATGTTCATTCGTATTTAACTTTATTTTTAACCATTCCGGTTTGCGAAGGTGTTGTTCTTTTGTTGACATCTTTTTCACGCTCCACTCGTTAATGTACATTACCCATTATACGAGTTATTGACTTATAATACAAAACAGTTTGTTTTTCCAACATTTTTTATTTATGAAAACAGCCGATTACCCCAAACTAATGATATGAACATCGGTGAAAGGAGAAAAAGTGCGTGAAAACATTATGGTGCATCATCCTTCTTCTTTTCATTCCGCTACAATCATTCGCTGCTGCACCAAATGACTTGTATGATCAACGAATGGAACTATATAAAAAGGCAGAGGCAATTTCTCTTATTCCATGGTACTACTTTGCAGCCGTTGATCAATATGAACGGAGCGTCCGCCAAGCGCGTAGAGACCTACCAAAACGAACAGGTGTGATTAGCATTTACATTCCTCCTGAGCGATGGACGGGACCACTCAATAAAAATCAAGAAGATCAAAATCCGTTTACCATTAGCCAATTTGGGGGCATCGGTATAGATGGAAACGGAGACGGCGTCGCAGACCGAACAAACGATGAAGACGTATTATTTGCATTTGCTCGCTTTTTACGATCATATGGCACAGACCATACACATATTAAAATGGCGTTATGGGATTACTACGAACGAAGCAAAACCGTCGATATTATTTTAGGAAAAGTGAAGCTATATAAACATTTCGGAACAATAAAACTTGATCAATATGCCTTCCCGATTCCGAGACGATTTGAATATAGTTACCGTAGCACATGGGGAGATGCACGCGGATGGGGTGGACGACGCATTCATGAAGGAACAGACATTTTTGCCCATTATGGCACACCGGTTCGCTCAACATGTTACGGCATCGTTGAATTGAAAGGATGGAACAAATATGGAGGATGGCGTATCGGTATTCGCGATATAAACAATACGTACCATTACTTTGCACACTTAAACGGATTTGCTAACGGATTAGAAGAAGGATCAATTGTGGAGCCAGGCATGTTAATTGGTTCCGTCGGTAGCTCTGGGTACGGTCCGCCTGGTACATCAGGTAAATTCCCACCGCATCTTCATTACGGCATGTACAAAGATAACGGCTATACGGAATGGTCGTTCGATCCATATCCTTACTTAAAACAATGGGAACGACAAGAACGCATGAAAAAAAGATGAGGCTTCTCGCCCCATCTTTTTTTACGATTGACGACTTTTCTTTACCGCATGAGCAACGCTTGCTACAAAACCTCCCCAAATAATTACCATACCAACAAGCATCATAATGAGTGCACTTGTTTCCATCAGCTTGAAACCTCCTTATCTGTCGGAACTGAAAGTGCTCCATCTTTCCAACGTTTTACTGAAAGAACAAAACCGAGAACGATAACGAGCGCTGCAATCGTCCATCCATACTTCACAACAAATAGTGTATCGTATCCACCATAATTTTCTTTCAAGTTCGTTTTAATGCTATCAAACATCATATAACCTAGTACAATCGGTGTGATAATAGAGAGCGAAACTTTCCACCATGCACCTACCATAATATCTGATACGCTATTTGCATGTGTTTGGAGCGCGTTCAGTTCCTTTAATATCCAAGCGATTGTAACCACTTCAACTAAGCCAACAAGCGCAACACCAAAGTTGTTGATGAAGTAGTCGACGACATCTAAGAAATATAATCCACCATTTGAAGCAAATACGAGCGCAATGAGCGCAGCTACTCCACCACCGCCAAAAACAGCTTTTGTGCGTGACATACCGAATTTTTCTTGAACTGCTGCCACATATGTTTCCGAAATAGAAATAAGTGACGACAATCCTGCTAATGTTAGTGAAAGGAAAAATAACACGCCGAAAAATTCGTTAAACGCTGGAAATTGGTTAATAATTTGCGGGAAGACGTCGAACGCTAATCCAACGCCCCCTTTAACGACCTCACTTACTTCTACACCTTGTTGATGAGCTAAGAAACCAAGAACGCTAAATACACCGATACCAGCTAACAGCTCGAATCCTGAATTTGCAAATCCTGTAATGAATGCATTGTTTGTAATATCTGATTTTTTTGGTAAATAACTTGAATACGTAATCATAATAGCGAACGCAATTGATAAGCTAAAGAAAATTTGGCTATATGCTGCAACCCATACTTTCCCATTCATAATTTGATCCCAATTTGGTTTAAAGAAAGCATTTAATCCTTCAATCGCTCCATCTAACGTCACTGCACGAATGACAATGATAAAGAATAAAACAACAAGCGTTGGCAAGAAAATTTTATTTGCTAGCTCAATGCCTTTACGAATCCCTTTATATAAGACAGCTAAGTTAATAACCCAAACGAGGATAAGTGGAATAAGGACAGCTGGGACTAAACTTCCGAACGTACCAGGTGTTTCTGCTAGTTTCAAATATTGACCGAATAAAAAGCCTCCTGTATCTTCTCCCCATTTTGATGTAAAAGCAAAATACGTATAAGACATCGCCCAAGCAATAACGACAGAGTAATACGTCGAAATAACGAATGAAATAAGTACTTGCCACCAACCAATCCATTCTGTCCCTTTGCTTAGACGAGCAAACGTTAATGGTGCAGAACCACGATACTTATGGCCAAGCGCAAATTCTAATATAAGAATTGGAATACCTGCTGTTAATAAAGCGAATAAATACGGGAAGAAAAACGCTCCTCCTCCATTTTCATATGCAACCGCCGGAAATCTCCAAATGTTCCCTAACCCAATTGCTGAGCCAGCAGCGGCTAGAATAAAACCAGCACGCGTGCCCCATTGTTGACGATTTTCCATAACAAAATACCCTCCTTAGTCAGTTTTGATCTTTAGAATATGGAAATGTAAGAAAAATGTAAGCACCTCCTTGTTCGATTATTTTAATTTTTCAGACTTTTTTGTTTCGTTTTAGTTTTAAGTATACCAACGGACAAGCTCTTTGTCAAAATAATATTTCAAAAAATAAAATTTTAAAAATTTTAATTATTGTAAAGGTAGTTCGATTGACGTATTCCCCTCTCCCCCTTGATTGTAAAATTGCGGAACTTCTCCTTGAATAATCTGGATGGCAACAGGAATGTCGTTTTGAATTGTAGCTGTTTTTGTCGCAAATGGAATAATAATTTGCACGTTCACTTCAATATGAATTGCTATTTCTATTAAAGCATTATTTATTCCAAACGGACGAATATTTTTATTTACATCCGAATGAACATCACCAATGACGTAAAAACGAACTGGGATACGCGGTCCTAAATTCCCTAGTAATACATTGTTCGTTGCTTGTCCAAGCGGGATGTAATAAATAATTCCTTTTTCCTTTTCTGTTTCAACTTGAACGTCAGGAAACTCAAGCGCTGATAGTTTTCCTTCTGAAGCTGCTTTTAAATTTCTTTGTACACGATTTGTCGTTTTTGCTAATACACGATTCACGACAGTCGCATTAAAATCTATGGCGGAAATTTTCCCTTGTCCATCTTTTTCAATTTTAATGAAGTTTTCAACATTAAAATCGTCCTCAGCAATTTGTTGACTAATCGCATTATTAATGACCAAGTTCGCTAAACGGCGCGTTTCTTTTTCGGCGATTGCCATAAGTGTCGGCTCGATTCCTCTATTAATAAACCAAAGGCTTCCGACAGTCGAAATGATAAAAAAAACAAACGTAATTAAAAAAATATAGCGGACGGGTAGCGGTTTTCTTCGTTTACGTAGTTGTTGGTACAACAAAAATCCCCCCTCTCACGCTATATGTATGCGATCAAGCAGGGGATTATTATTTTATTTCATAAGAAGCAAAGCGTCTTTTCCTTTCATTCCACGCGAAATACCTAATTGTTCAGCAGCGAATGTAACAGACTCAAGCGGTGCTTCTAACAGCTGGTCAATTGTTCGCACTCCTACCGCTCTTCCTGCGATAATGCCTCGATCACGCAATTTTTCATTTAACAGCGCCACATCTAACGCTCCACACATAATATATCCTTTATCATTGGAAACAGCTAACAGCGTTGTTTTAGGCAACTGAACAGAAATAGCTGTAAACGGCTCCCCGCTAATCCATAACGGTTTTACCTCAATCATATATTCACGCTCCTTTCCTTTATTCAATGTATGAATAAAGGAACGAAGGGTGCCTATTGTTGATACATGTTTTTTAACTTCCACGCAAGCACATCACGCAACATTTCTGGCATATAATATTTCTTTTTCGCGCGATATATTTCTGGATATAAGTGACCAAACGTAAACATATCAATCGTCGCTACCGCATACGTTTTTTCCTCTTCAATTGGTTGATGATTAATAAAAATGCGACGCACATGTGCTTGACCATCTATCAGTTGCCCTTTTTCAACAGTGATACGATCATACACCATTTGCCCCATCACTTCACCACGAAATCCGAATCCTCTCATCCTTAACTGTTTCATTTGTTCCGTTTCTGCTTGCAAAATGACTTCTTTTAATTCGCTGCCACGCAAGTATACTTTGCACGGATTAATCGGATGTGGACAAATGCGATGAATATCTCCTTTTGTCACAATACCTTTCGGGAGCGAAGACAGTAGTACCCCAGCATTCACCATCGCTACATCGCCTTCACACCATTCGTTTAACGCTTGAGCAAGAAGGGAAGCAAATGGCGACGGTGAAAACCAATCGATCGTCAGCGGCTCAGGCAAATATACAATCGATTGTGCCAGCGCGTTAGTTGCTTGCCTAATCATATCATTTAACTTTTGCTTCGTTTCCTCGCATTCATATTCAAACGCATCCATATGTTGTACATATGCATGTGTATCAACTTTTCGACCTTTTTTATCGATCGTCAATGTTAAACATCCAACATAATGTCCAAATTTCCCAGCTCCACAAAGCAACGTTTCATTGACTCGTTTTCCATGTTCAAACACATGGTGCGTATGCCCTCCTAAAATGGCTGTCAATTGTGGAAACATGTGAGCCATTTTTTCATCATCGTTCACTCCTAAGTGAGATAATAAAACGATCGCATCCACTTTTTCCGAAAGCTCTTGAATAAGCTGAGCGACGGTATCAAACGGATCGGCCACGCGCCATCCAAGTAGCTTATAAAACGTCTGAAACGGAACTGTCACACCAATGAACGCAACGCGAACATTTCCAAACGTCATGATGGCATACGGTTCCATCCAGTATGGGCGCTCCCCGTTCTCATAAAAAACATTTGCGACAATAACAGGGAACTTGGCATGTGCATATAACGTATCGAGTTGTTCATGACTAAGTGTAATCCCTTCATTATTCCCGATTGTGACTGCATCATATGCTGCATCGTTTAAAAGAATGACGTTTGCCTTTCCATCTGACGCCTCTGTCAGCGGATGAAACCGATCAATAAAGTCACCGATATCGAGTAACACCATATGTTCGCGATTTTTCTTATGTCTTTTTCTCCCATTTTGTAAATAACGAACAATTTTCGGCCATCTTTCAAAATGGCTATGCACATCGTTTGTATGATAAATATGTATTGTCTCCATCAACGTTTGCAACACACCTTTCTTTTTACAATCCAAGCCCTTGCATAATTAAACGAACACCGAGTAAAATAAGCACCATTCGCAATATCGTTGCGACCGTTTTTCCTTTTAATCGTCGATTGAGCCATGCTCCACATTTCGCTCCAATCCATACGCCCGGAATAAGTGAAAGCGCAAACGTCCAAGCGACATTCCCCATAAAGACGTGCGTCATTGAACTAACAATAGACGATAAAAAAACGATAAACATTGATGTCGCAACGGCAACGTGAGGAGGAAATAAAAATAATAGCATCATCGCAGGTACCATAAGCGACCCGCCACCAATACCGAAAAACCCGCCGACAAATCCGACAACAAACGCAATGAACGTAGCGCTAAACGGATGATACCCGTACGTCACTTCCTCCCCTTCATTCGTAACGTATGTCCGTACAACAGGAAACGTATGTTTGCTAGACGGTGATAGCCGAGATTGAAACATAAGCAAAAACGAAACAGCAATTAAAAATAATCCGAAATAAAGCGAAAAATGTTGCATATGCATATGTTGATTCACCCATGCACCAAGCATTGCACCTGGTCCACTACCGATGAAGAAAAATAAACCGCTTTTATAGTCCACCATTTTATGCTTCATATATGTTAAAGTTGATGATAACCCATTAAAAATAATAACGACAAGCGATGTGCCAACCGCTACTTGCGGTGAAATAGCTGGCAATACATGGGCAGTGCTTAAAAAAAGAAGCGCGGGAACGATAATCACCCCTCCCCCTAAACCGACAAGGCTTCCGATCGTTCCTGCTAAAAAGCCGATCACTAAAAGAAATATATATTCCATTTTTATCCCCCATTATGAAAACAAGTCTAATTGCCGCGGCGCTAAGTTCGTATACTCAATACCTAACAACTGCAAAAACTGTTTTGCATTATGAGCGGCATCTCCACCCGAGTTATTGTTAAATAAGACGTACAGGTGTTCACATTTCGTTTGTAACATGCGAATATGCTGTACCCACTCTTGTAACTCTTGCTCATTGTATCGATATAAATAACGAACAGCACGCCAATTTTCATCATCTCGTTTATTCCAGCCAGCTACATTCCGACCATGTAAACGAATGAGCGTTTTATGCGCATCAGTTGGATGAAGAACGGTCGGCACCGATCCTTCCCCTGCTTGCGGTTCATCACAAATGCTATGAATCCATCGCTCTTCCTCCATAAAATGCAACGTTTTTTCGTAAAACGGAGGGGAAAACCATGATTGATGACGAAATTCAAGCGCCACAGGGACATCTCCCATTCGCCCCCGACACCAACGTAAATAGTGAACATGCTTTTTTTGGCAGTCAAACCACGGTGGAAATTGAAACAATACCATTGCAAGCTTATTTGCTTGCTGAAACGGCTCAATCGATTGCAAAAATGCTGTAAACATCTCCTCTTTGCTCGCATACGGAATGTCTCCACGTTGATGGCCCGTCATACCTTGATACGCTTTAACGATAAATTGAAAGCATTCCGGCGTTTCCGCCAACCATTTTTCAACGTTTTGGCGCGGCTGAATCGCATAAAAATACGCATCGACCTCAACAGTTGGAAAATGAGCGGCATACGCTTGTAACTTATCTTTGGATGCAAGACGCGATGGATATAAACTGTCATGATCTCCCCATCCCGTTAATCCGACATAAATCATATTCATCACCTACATTTATCTTACCATAACATACAAAAAAAGCCGATGACCTGCATCACGCAGACCATCAGCTGTTGGTTATCCTATACTACCTTCCATTTCGAACTTAATGAGGCGGTTCATTTCAACGGCGTATTCCATCGGCAGTTCTCTCGTAAACGGCTCAATAAAGCCCATTACGATCATCTCTGTCGCTTCTTGCTCGGAAATGCCGCGGCTCATTAAATAAAATAGTTGTTCTTCTGACACTTTCGACACTTTTGCTTCATGCTCAAGCGAAATGTTGTCGTTTAAAATTTCGTTGTATGGAATCGTATCAGATGTCGATTGGTTATCCATAATGAGCGTGTCGCACTCAATATTCGAACGAGAACCGTCCGCTTTTCGTCCGAAATGAACGATACCGCGATATGTCACTTTTCCACCTTGTTTCGAAATTGATTTTGAGACGATCGTTGATGACGTATTTGGCGCTAAGTGGATCATTTTCGCACCAGCATCTTGATGTTGTCCTTTGCCAGCAATCGCAATCGAAAGTGTCAAGCCACGTGCACCTTCTCCTTTTAAAATGACTGCTGGGTATTTCATCGTTAATTTTGAACCGATATTTCCATCGATCCATTCCATCGTTGCATTCTCTTCGCAAACGGCACGCTTCGTCACAAGGTTAAAGACGTTGTTCGCCCAGTTTTGAATCGTCGTATAACGGCAATACGCACCTTTTTTCACGATAATTTCAACGACTGCGCTATGAAGTGAATTTGTCGTATAGACAGGCGCCGTACAGCCTTCCACATAATGAACATGCGCCCCTTCATCAACGATAATTAACGTCCGCTCAAATTGTCCCATATTTTCCGAGTTAATACGGAAATACGCTTGCAACGGTGTGTCGACTTTTACACCTTTTGGCACGTAAATGAACGAACCACCCGACCAAACGGCTGAGTTGAGTGCCGCAAATTTATTATCCGTCGGCGGAACGACTTTCGCCCAATGCTCGCGGAATAACTCTTCATTTTCTTTTAACGCCGAGTCTGTATCTTTAAAAATGACACCTAGTTTCTCTAGGTCTTCTTTCATGTTATGGTATACAACTTCCGACTCGTATTGCGCCGATACTCCTGCTAAATATTTTTGTTCCGCCTCTGGAATACCGAGCTTATCGAACGTTGCTTTAATTTCTTCCGGCACTTCATCCCATGAACGCCCAGATTTTTCTGAAGGTTTGACGTAATACGTAATTTCATCGAAATCTAAGCTTGATAAATCGCCACCCCATTGTGGCATTGGCATGCTGTAAAAAATATCTAACGCTTTTAAACGAAATTCAAGCATCCACTCTGGTTCATTTTTCATACGCGAAATTTCTTCTACAATTTCGCGCGTTAATCCGCGCTCAGCGCGGAAGACAGACACATCTTTATCGGCGAAACCGTACTTATATTCACCGATTTCTGGCATTTTTTTCGCCATCCCGTTCGCCTCCTTTTTTATGACTATCCTTGTTGCTCATGCAATCCTTTTTCCATCGCTTTCCAAGCTAACGTTGCGCATTTAATGCGGGCTGGGAATTTTGACACCCCTTGAAGTGCTTCAATATCACCTAAATCGATTGAATCGTCATAATCTTTTCCTTGCATCATGTCGGAAAAAATCGTTGATAGCTTAAGCGCTTCTTCAATGGTTTTTCCTTTAATCGCCTCTGTCATCATCGATGCAGAGGACATCGAAATAGAACAGCCTTCTCCTTCAAACTTCGCATCTACAATTTTCCCATCTTCTACTTTTAATGTTAAATGAATACGATCTCCACACGTCGGGTTGTTCATATTTATATCGACGTGCTCCCCCTCTAACACACCACGATTTCTCGGGTTTTTATAATGATCCATAATGACTTGTCGATACAGCGTATCTAAATGGCTATTAAAAGACATAGCTAAAATACTCCTTCGTTTTCTTTAATGCTGAAACGAGCGCGTCAATTTCTTCTTCCGTATTGTATAAGTAAAAGCTTGCCCGTGCCGTCGCTGTCACGTTCAGCCATTTCATGAGTGGCTGCGCACAATGGTGGCCAGCACGAACAGCAATTCCTTCCGCATCTAAAACCGTCGCCACATCATGCGGGTGCACATCTTCAATATTGAACGTCACGAGACCTGCCCGCTCTTTCGGACCATAAATCGTTAATCCTTCAATCGTCGCGAGCTGTTCAAGCGCATATTGCGCTAAACGATGTTCGTGCTCAGCAATATGGTCTAACCCAACTTGCTCAAGGAAGTCAATTGCAGCCCCTAAGCCAATCGCTCCTGCGATAATTGGTGTACCACCTTCAAATTTCCACGGAAGCTCTTTCCATGTTGACTCGTACAAACCGACAAAATCAATCATTTCCCCACCAAACTCAGCAGGTTCCATTTGCTCAAGTAAACGTTTTTTGCCGTATAATACACCGATACCTGTCGGACCGCACATTTTATGGCCTGAAAACGCATAAAAATCGCAATCAATGTCTTGCACGTTCACCTTCATATGCGGTGTGCTTTGCGCTCCATCAACAACAACAACGGCACCGTTTTTGTGCGCAATTTGTGCAATTTCTTTTACAGGATTGATCGTACCTAGGACGTTCGATACGTACATGATCGCAACAATTTTCGTGTTTGGCGTGACTGTTTGTTCCACATCCTCTAAGCGAATCGTCCCGTCTTGTTGAAGCGGAATGTACTTTAATGTTGCCCCTGTTTGTTTGGCGACTTGTTGCCAAGGGATAATGTTGCTATGGTGCTCCATGTACGTAATGACAATTTCATCGCCTTCACGTACGTTTGTGCGACCGTAACTTGCCGCCACTAAATTAATCGCCGTTGTCGTCCCGCGTGTAAAAATAATTTCTTCTGTCGAGGCGGCCCCGATGAAACGACGCACTTTTTCGCGCGCCCCTTCGTATGCGTCGGTCGCCTTCGTGCCAAGCGTATGCACACCGCGATGAACGTTCGAATTGTATTGGCGATAATAATTGTCAATCGCCTCAATAACCGGCAACGGCTTTTGCGATGTTGCTGCGCTATCTAAATAAACGAGCGGTTTGCCATTGACTTGCTGATCTAAAATCGGAAATAGTTGACGAAGTTCTTTTACGTTCATCATTTAACTTTCCTTTCGATCACTTCAATTAATTGTTTTTTCACACGTTCAATCGGAATTTCATTAACGACTGGGGCTAAAAAGCCATGAATAATTAATCGCTCTGCTTCCGTTTTCGAAATACCGCGACTCATTAAATAATATAATTGCGTCGGATCAACACGACCGACAGATGCCGCATGACCAGCTGTCACATCATCTTCGTCAATTAATAAAATCGGATTCGCATCCCCGCGTCCTTTTGGGCTTAACATAAGTACACGCGATTCTTGTTCCGCATTCGATTTCGATGCCCCGTGCTCAATTTTACCAATGCCGTTAAAAATCGATGTCGCTTCATCCTTTACAACGCCATGTTTCAAAATGTAGCCTTCTGTATGCTTTCCGTAATGAATGACGCTCGTCGTAAAGTTTTGCACTTGCTCACCGCGACTCACAACGACTGTCTTCGTATCGCCGACTGACCCATCACCAGTTAAGCGAGTAATATTTTCTGAAATCGTATTTCCATCGTTCATTAAACCGAGCGCCCATTCAATGCGCGCGTGACGGCCTGTAATCCCGCGACGGTTTACATATGTCGTTGTTCCTTTCGCTAAACTATCGACTGCACCGAAAAACACTTGCGCATTATCTCGTGCAAACACTTCTGTAACGATGTTAACAATCGCTTCCGAACGTTCACATGTTGAAATGTAGTTTTCCACATACGTTACTTTACTGCCAACATCCGCAACAATAATGACGTGATTAAACAACGCTTCCGCTTTTTCATGCACGTACACCGCTTGCAACGGCACGTCAATTTGTACATGCTTCGGCACGTATACAAACACCCCGCCGTTTACAAGGGCAGCATGAAGCGCTGTCAAACGATGCTCATTTACTTTCACACCGTCCATAAAATATTTTTGCACAAGATCGCTATGCTTGCGAACAGCTGTCGCTAAATCAGTAAAAATGACGCCTTTTTCTTTCAACTCATCCGCAAGCGATACGTACGCACATGTATGATCGCGTTGCACATATACGTTTTTTTGTTGTTCATCGATATCAATAAGCACTTTCACTTGCTCTGGCAACTCTTCTAAAGAAGAAAGAGGTGTGCTTTCAACAAGATGAGTAGAAAATTGCGTAAAGTTCCAACGATCAATTTTCGTTTTATCTGGCTTCGGTAAAGGAAGTTGTTCCGCTTGCGCAAGAGCTTGTAAGCGAACATTTAAAAGCCAGTTCGGTTCTCCACGCCCTTCAGAAAAAGAGCGCACATACTGTTGGTCGAATGGTAGTTTCGTCTCGATCATCATAAATCCTCCTAACGCTTACGCTTCTTGCTCAACGACTTCGTCTTCAATGCCTAGCTCTTTTTTAATCCAGTCGTATCCTTCAGCTTCAAGACGTTGTGCTAATTCTGGACCACCTGATTTTACGATGCGTCCTTGCATCATAACATGCACGTAATCTGGCGTAATGTAGTTTAATAAACGTTGATAGTGCGTAATGATTAAACAGCCGAAGTCGTTGCTGCGCATTTCATTGACACCTTTTGCAACAACTTTTAGTGCATCAATGTCAAGACCTGAGTCAATTTCATCTAAAATCGCAATTTTCGGTTGCAACATCATTAATTGTAAAATTTCATTTCTCTTTTTCTCTCCGCCTGAAAATCCTTCATTTAAATAACGATGCGCCATATCTGGATTCATTTCTAAAAACGCCATTTTTTCATCTAGTTGACGAATAAATTTCATTAATGAAATTTCGTTTCCTTCTCCACGACGCGCATTAATCGCTGAACGCAAGAAGTCGGCATTTGTCACACCGCTAATTTCACTCGGATATTGCATCGCTAAAAACAACCCAGCACGAGCACGCTCGTCTACTTCCATTTCTAATACATCTTGACCATCTAATGTAATGCTTCCTTTCGTTACTTCATATTTTGGATGACCCATAATGGCCGCAGATAACGTCGATTTCCCCGTTCCGTTCGGTCCCATGATTGCATGGAACTCGCCGCCTTTAATTTCAAGGTTAACACCTTTTAAAATTTCTTTTCCGTCAATTGCAACGTGAAGATCTCTAATCGTTAATGTTGCCATAAAAAAATACCTCCAGTTTCACTTATGTTCATAAAACGTAATTCTCATTTTATTCTCATTACAATTTTATAACAGATGAAAAGTATTAGCAACCTTATTGCAAGTATTTTGATACTTTTTTGTTTCTAAAGTTTGTTTACTTGATCACGTATGTAAAAAAGGATAGGAGTCCCCTATCCTTTTAATGCATGCGAGTAAATTCATTAACACATTGTTGAACGAGCGTAACCGCTTGGCCCATCGTCGCCCCGCCAGCTAAAGCTGAGGCGACCGCGCACGCTTCAAATATTTCTTCTTCTGTCGCTCCTTCATCAATACACCCTTTCGTATGATAGATGGTGCAATATTCATCTTGCTTGGCGACACTAATGCCCAATGCGATTAACTGCTTTTCTTTTTTCGACAACTCACCCTCTGCAAAACATGCTTCTGTAAACGCGTTAAACGTTTGCCCAACTTTCGGCATATGTTGCGTAAACGTTCCTAACCCTTGCTTATATTCGTGTAAAAATTGTTCCATCGACATATGCACTCCTCCTTCCTTTTTATCATGCGTCGTTTTTCGAAAAATATAAAAGGATGCCCGATTGGACATCCTTATTTTGTCGCTGGAATAACTGCGCCGTTATACTTTTGTAAGATGAAGTCTTGAATGTCTTTTGATTGTAATACTTCAACGAGCGTTTGAATTTCTTTACGTTTTTCGTCACCTTTGCGAACGGCAATAATGTTCACGTATGGGTTGTTTTCCGGTGACTCAACTGCAATCGGATCTTTTGCTGGATCTAAACCAGCATCTAACGCATAGTTTGCATTAATTAATACTGCATCTCCTTCGTTGTTTTTATATACTTGTGGAAGCAATCCTGCTTCGACATCTGCTTCAAACACTAAATTTTTCGGATTTTCAACGATATCATCAACAGTTGCCTTCGTTTTGTCAACGCCTTCTTTTAACTTAATTAACCCTTTTTCTTCAAGCATCGATAAAATGCGACCGTGGTCAGCAACCGAGTTGCTCATAATAATTTTCGCACCGTTTGGTAGCTCTTCAAGGCTTTTATATTTTTTAGAGTATACGCCGATTGGCTCAATATGAATACCACCAGCATTTACAAAGTCATAGCCATGTTCTTTCATTTGCGCTTCTAAATAAGGAATGTGTTGGAAATAGTTCGCATCTAACTCTTTATCCGCTAACGCTTTGTTCGGTAATACGTAGTCTTGGAATGTCACAATTTCTAATTCAATTCCTTTTTCTTTTAAAATCGGTTTTGCTTGTTCTAAAATTTCCGCATGTGGCACGTTTGATGCCCCAACAACAAGCTTATTCGTTTTTTCTTCCGCACCTTCGCTGTTTCCGCAAGCAGCAAGTGCTAATACAACAACTGTAGCAACAAGTAAAGAGATCCATTTTTTCATCTGTTTCTTCCTCCTTTTTATCGTTTATCTATTTTAGAAGTGACAAAGTCACCAATAAACTGAATAATGAAGACAATGACTAAAATGAGCACTGTTGCAACGAACGTGACGTCGTTATTGTTGCGTTGAAATCCTTCTAAATACGCTAAGTTTCCAAGCCCCCCAGCCCCAACAACTCCTGCCATCGCTGTGTAACCAACGAGCGCGATCGCAGTTACCGTAATCCCGGATACAAGGGCAGGGAGCGCTTCTGGAAGAAGTACTTTCCAAATAATTGTTGTTGTCGTCGCTCCCATCGCTTTTGCCGCTTCAATGACACCTTTATCAATTTCACGAAGCGCAATTTCAACCATGCGTGCATAAAACGGCGCGGCACCAATAATTAGTGCAGGCAACGCGGCATTTGCCCCAAGAATTGTACCGACAACAAGCTTTGTAAACGGGATGAGCAAAATAATTAAAATAATGAACGGGATGGAGCGGAAAATGTTGACGAACGATGCAATCACACCGTTAACCAAACGATTTTCCCATATATTTCCCTTAGACGTTAAAAACAGCAACAATCCGAGCAAAATACCGAGCACAAACGTCGCTGCTACGGAGATACCCGTCATATACAACGTTTCCATCGTTGCCGCCCATATTTTATCCCAAACGATGTTCGGAAATAGTTCATTGGACATTCGCCAACACCTCCACTTCAACTTCTTGCTGGCGAATAAAAGCGAGCGCTTGCTCAATTTCTTCATTCGCACCGTCTAAATGAATGAACAACACCCCATATGAACCATGATGCGTCTGCGAAATTTTCCCTTGTAAAATATTCACGTTTAAATCAAATTGGCGAATGAGTTGCGTGATGAGCGGTTGCTCAGTCGCTTCGCCGACAAACGTAAGCTGAACGACTTTTCCATTCGGATAACGTTCAAGAAGATGCAACATCGCCTCTTTCGTCTCCTCCGGCTCCGTCACTTGTTGGACGAATCGTTTCGTAATCGGTTGTTCTGGCTTACGGAACACGTGAAGCACTTCGCCCATTTCGACAATTTTTCCGTTTTCCATTACCGCTACACGATCACAAATTTTACGAATAACGTGCATTTCGTGTGTAATTAATACAATCGTTAAACCGAGACGTTTGTTAATGTCAACAAGCAAATCTAAAATTGAATCGGTCGTTTGTGGATCAAGCGCCGACGTTGCTTCGTCACATAATAACACTTTCGGGTTGTTCGCTAATGCGCGCGCAATGCCGACACGCTGCTTTTGTCCTCCGCTCAGTTGTGACGGATACGCATGTTCTCTTCCTTGCAAACCAACGAGTTGAATGAGCTCATCGACACGCTTCATCCGTTCCTCTTTCGGCACACCCGCAATTTCTAACGGGAAAGCAATATTTTCACGCACTGTTCGCGACCAAAGTAAATTAAAATGTTGGAAAATCATCCCGATTTGCTGACGCGCTTGTCGTAATTGTTTCCCACTAATTTTCCCCATATCTTTCCCATCAACAATCACTTCACCGCTCGTCGGCTTTTCTAATCCATTTAATAGCCGAATGAGCGAACTTTTTCCTGCTCCACTATAACCGATGATGCCGAAAATTTCCCCTTGTTCGATATGCAAGTTTACACGATCAACCGCCGTCACATGCCCACTTGCTGCTTTGTATACTTTCGTTACGTTTGATAAAGTAATCATGCTGTCACCTTCCTTCCATGAAAAAAGCCTTTCTGCTCAAGAGAACAGAAAGGCGTCATCATCCATTCTGTCTCTTATCTCTCAAAGCAAACGCTTTGTGTGAATTGGCACCATTTCAGCAGCGCTGACGGTTGCCGGGTTTCATCGGGCACATCCCTCCACCTCTCTTGATAAGAGCGCGTTCAAACACTTTATTCAGTTAACGTTTTAATACACTTAAGAAACTTTTTAAACTACGAATGTGAGTATATCATCGAAAGAAGGACAGTGTCAATAACATTTTTTTAACTATTTTAGCCACACAATGAGATGAACCGAATATATAACATAGTCAATCATTACTTTTCGGATGTCAAGCGACGAACAATAAACTGTTTTGTTTTACGGAAATGTTTACGGAAATGCAAGGGGCTCATCCAAGATGTACTCACGCCTCTAGATCAGCCCCCACAGTTTAAAAAATGAAGTTAAACGCTTTACGAATTATATAATGAACACTTTAATTATATTCTTCTTCTATTTTCGAAAAATTAGAGGTTTTGTCACGAACAGGAGCGGTCGCTCAAACGCTACGATTGCAACTCATAATAATGAAAGGTGCTAGTCGGAATATATAACTAGCACCTTTCATGCCTACACTTGCGAATATACGGAACGGACACCTGTCGCCGCTTCAATCGCTTGTTCTAAGTCTTCGATTAAATCCTCTACATTTTCAATACCAATAGATAAACGAATCATATCTTCTGTTACACCAGATGCTTGTAAATCTTCCATGCTTAGTTGTTGATGCGTCGTGCTTGCTGGATGAATAATTAAACTTTTCGCATCTCCAACGTTTGCCACATGCGACCAAAGCTTCACATTGTTAATAAGTGCAGCTCCTGCTTCCCTTCCTCCTTGAATGCCAAAAACGACGACTGCTCCCGCCCCTTTTGGCATATATTTTTTCGCTAGCTCTTTTGCTGGGTGATTGTCATGTTCAGGGTACAACACCCAATTGACTGCTGGATGTTTGTCTAAATACTCAACAATTTTTCTCGTGTTTGCAATATGTTCTTTCATGCGTACGTGTAACGTTTCAATCCCTAAATTAAACTGAAATGCGTTGAACGGGCTAATCGCTGGTCCTAAATCACGTAACAACTGCACACGTGCTTTCACAATATACGCTGCCGCTCCGATGTCTGCATAGATGAGGTTATGATAGCTCGGATCTGGTGTCGTAAACGATGAAAACTTTGGCGAATTCCAATCAAAATTTCCACCATCGACAATGATGCCTCCTAGCGTCGTCCCGTTGCCAAGCAACCATTTCGTCGCAGAATGAACGACAATGTCTGCTCCATGTTCAATCGGACGGCAAAGATAAGGCGTCGCAAACGTATTATCAATAATGAGCGGAATGCCTGCTTCGTGAGCAACCTCCGCAACCGCCTCAATATCTAACACGTGCAAGCTCGGATTGCCGATCGTTTCCGCAAAAATAGCTTTCGTTTTCGGTGTAATCGCAGCGCGGAAATTTTCTGGGTCAGCTGGATCGACAAAATGAGTTGTAATGCCGTATTTCGGTAACGTATTTGCAAACAAATTGTACGTCCCTCCATACAGCGTAGAAGCAGAAACGATGTCATC
Organism: Anoxybacillus sp. TBDG-1; assembly: GCF_054815885.1. Lineage (NCBI taxonomy): Bacteria > Bacillati > Bacillota > Bacilli > Caryophanales > Anoxybacillaceae > Anoxybacillus > Anoxybacillus sp. TBDG-1. The sequence continues at coordinate 21,254 of NZ_JBTZSY010000024.1, read as the reverse complement.
TCCTGCTTGAGTGACGTTTAAAATGGCCATCGTAATCGCCGCCATGCCGCTCGCTACCGCTAAAGCTCCTACACCGCCTTCGAGCTTAGCCACTCGTTCTTCAAATACAGTAACCGTCGGATTGTGAATGCGTGTATAAATGTACCCCGCTTCTTTTAATGCAAATAAATTGGCCGCATGCTCTGTGCTATCAAACAAATACGCATTTGACTGATAAATCGGTACCGCACGCGCTTTCGTTACCGGATCGGTTTGTAGTCCCCCGTGCACAGCAATCGTCTCAAATTTCATCGTTTCTCCCCCTGATCGAATAATTGTTGAATATTTTGAATTTTAACACGATAAAAATAGCTCGTCAATGAACAAGATCGTACGGTTTCGCAAGAAAAAAGATCGATTCTAACAATAAAATGTGACGAAACGATGCTGTGACGGATAATTCATTTAACCGAAGCTGTTGTTGGAGTTTTAACGAACCTTTTAATAATGACATGATCGCTTGTGCTGAACCACGAATCGTAATCATTCGCTCCGAATTTACTTCTTCAACACGACGAATACCTTCTTTTGATACGCACAATAATACTTGCCTGCCTTCCCATTGCAATTGAATATATAAACAGTCACTCGGCAAAATCGGTGTTAACATGTTCATTCGACCGCCCCCATCCCATATTTTTCATATTCCATTGTTTCCATATGAAGACGAGTAGTTCCTGCTATAAACGATCGACAAATGTCTTCTTTCCTCGTCAATTTCCCAAGAAATATGTCGAAAGCTGGCTTATTCAGCCAGCTTTCGCAACGTTTCATATAAGTATGGAACCGAATGAAAAGCATATATTTTTTGGACAAGTTGGTCATGTTGAAAAATAAGTAAGCAAGGAACGCTTTCAATGCACCACTCAACCGCTTTGTCCGGCACATAGTTTAAATCTTGACGCTCAAATGTAACGGTTGGCAATAACTGTTCAAGTACATCAACCATTCGACTTGCCACTTGACACGTGCCACATAATGGTGCATACATATAGACAACTTTCACGACAATCTCACACAACTTTCTATAAATATTGTGCGTGTACATCGATGTTTGCACTCAATAATACAACCGCAATGTGATGCTTCGGAGCAGCTGCCACTTCACGATACATTTTATCAATATATAAATGCTCAGCTTGCGGAAACTCACGGCGAAGTTGACGACGCAACTTTTCCCCTGCTTCATCGGAATCAACTAAAATGTACACATCTTTATCGTACAAAGCATCGATTAATTCATCAAGTTTGGCGGTGCCGAGCGTTCCGTTTGTGCATATAATTTCAACAGGCTCACTAATGATGCTTTCGATTTTTCGTTTATCTGAGCGCCCTTCCACAATAATTACTTTTTCTACCCCAACAATCGCCATCGTCATCACCTTGCACATTCATTTATGTATATTATATTCGTTTTCGTTCGCTTTTTCTCCTTTTATGAAATCGAAAAGGACAGCGATGTCGCTGCCCTTAACACCAACCACCTTCTGTATCACAATCGACGTATTTTGCATCTGGATTTTCAGTAACTGTCACGCTTTTCAATATGCGCCCATTTTGCTGTTCATATCCACGTTTCAACTTAAACTCATTCGTTTCTTGAACAAATTCCCCAATACATTCATTGTCATAAAATAGTTGAAAGCTACCATGTTCATTCAATTTACCGATGACGTGTTGTGTAATATCCATCGTTTTTTGTTTCAACAAAAAAGACACCCCTGTTTCATAGGGTGCCCTGTGAGTTCTTTTTTAGTCTTCGTTAATCATTTGCTCATATTGTTCGGCAGTTAATAGGTTGTCCACTTCACTTAGATCGCTTGGCTCAATGACAATCATCCACGCTTTGTCATACGGTGATTCATTCACGTACTCTGGATTATCCTTTAACTCTTCATTCACAGCTATCACTTTGCCACTGATCGGTGCATATAATTCAGATACTGTTTTTACTGATTCCACACTACCAAATGGTTCGTTCGCTGTAAGTTGTGCGCCGACTTCTGGCAATTCAACGAATACGATATCGCCGAGTTCTGACTGGGCAAAATCTGTGATCCCGATACGAACCGTATTTCCTTCGACACGCACCCATTCATGTTCTTGTGAATAACGCAGCTCTTTTGGAATGCTCATCGTTTTCCCTCCAACATATCATCTTCCTCTTCATCATACACGATTTTTGATATGATTTCACGATAATTTAAACATTTCGTGATATTTTTGTTCGTCAAATCCGATAATGACTCGTTCTCCATTTGTGACGATTGGGCGCTTAATTAACATCCCGTCTGATGACAACAATTGCAACATTTCTTCTTCTGTCATCGTCTTTAATTTGTCTTTTAGCCCAAGTTCACGATACTTCATACCGCTCGTATTAAAAAATTTCTTCAAATCAAGCCCACTTTTTTCATATAACGTCCGCAATTGCTCTTTTGACGGGGGCTGCTCTACAATATGTACAGCTTGTACGGAAATGTTGTTGTCATCTAGCCATTTTTTCGCCTTACGACATGTTCCACATTTTGGATACCAATAAAATGTCACCATCTTCCCACCTCATCTATATATGATACTAAAGCAAAAGTACCAGACGATTCGTCTGGTACTTCCATTATTACACAACATATCGCTCTGCTTCAATTAACGCTGCTGCCGCTTCGCGTTTTTTCGCAATGACGTTAATTGGCGTATGACGCGTTAATTTCCGCAATGCCGATAGCATCATGCGCAACATGTCACCATGTTCCACAGCAACGATCGTTTCTTTTGCATGCGCTTCAATTTCATTAAACGCCTCTTGGCAGAAAATTTGTGTATACAATACTTTCTGTTTATTTTTCTCAACACCCGATTGCGCAATTGCTTTTTCCGTACGCAATAGTGCTGACTCCATCGCATATATGTTGCTAACAATATCTGCAATATTGACAAGCACTTCTTGTTCTTTTTCAAGTTTCGGACCGAATTTCTGAGCCGCTAATCCTGCAACCATTAAAGCGATTTTTTTCGCATGGCGAACGAGATATTTTTCTTGTTCAAGCACACCATCGCCAACTTCTTCAGGCATAAGCATCATCAGCTCTTCTTGTAGCTGTTGCGCTTTTTGTAAAAGCGGCAACTCGCCTTTCATCGCCTTGCGCAAATACATGCCTGGTACAAGAAGGCGGTTAATTTCGTTCGTTCCTTCAAAAATACGGTTAATACGTGAATCACGATACATGCGCTCAATTTCGTATTCTTGCATAAAGCCATATCCGCCGTGAATTTGTACTCCTTCATCAACGATATAGTCTAACATTTCCGTAGCAAATACTTTATTTAATGAACATTCAATCGCATATTCCGCAATCGCTTTTGCTGTTTCTTTTCCGTCTTTTGCTTGCTCATCTGTTAATTGACCCATGCGCGCTTCAAATAAACCGACTGTACGGTAAACAGAGCTTTCCGCCGCATACAATTTCGATGCCATTGTTGCTAATTTTTCTTGTGTTAACGAAAACTTCGAAATTGGCGTTTTAAACTGTTGACGTTGATTTGCGTATTGAATCGTCACCTCAAGGGCACGTTTTGCTCCTCCAACGGCGCCGACGCCAAGTTTATAACGACCGATATTTAAAATGTTAAAGGCGATGATGTGACCTTTGCCGATTTCGCCAAGTACGTTTTCTTTCGGAACGAGCGCATCTTGTAAAATTAATGTGCGTGTCGATGAGCTTTTAATGCCCATTTTCTTTTCTTCTGCTCCTGTTGACACGCCTGGGAAATCGCGCTCAACGATAAATGCCGTGAAATGCTCACCGTCAACTTTGGCATAAACGACGAATACATCAGCAAACCCAGCGTTTGTAATCCATTGCTTTTCCCCATTTAAAATGTAATGCGTACCTTCGGCGTTTAATTTTGCTGTCGTTTTCGCACCGAGTGCATCCGAACCAGAGCCTGGTTCTGTTAATGCATAGGCGGCAATTTTCTCACCTGTCGCAAGAGCTGGTAAATATTTTTGTTTTTGCTCTTCTGTTCCGAACAAGACGATTGGAAGCGAACCGATTCCGACGTGCGCACCGTGCGAAATAGAAAAACCACCAGCGCGAGCCATTTTTTCAGCAATTAATGCCGAGCTAATTTTATCTAAGCTTAAGCCACCATATTCTTCCGGCACATCTGCTCCCAGCAATCCGAGTTCGCCCGCTTGTTTTAAAAGAGCAACTGAGCGATCAAATTCATGGTTTTCTAAATGTTCTAGTTGTGGCAACACTTCATTAACGACAAATTCTTCTGTCGTTTTCGCAATCATTTTTTGCTCATCTGTAAAATCTTCTGGTGTAAACACTTGAGTTGGCGATATATCTTCAATTAAAAAGCTACCACCTTGCGCAATTTGTAATGCTTTTTCCATTGTTTATTCCCCCTCTTATAATAATTCAAATACCCCAGCAGCACCCATGCCGCCGCCAATGCACATCGTGACAATACCAAATTGCTCGTTGCGACGACGCATTTCATGTAAAAGCGTCAACGTTAACTTCGCTCCTGTGCAACCGAGCGGATGACCGAGAGCAATCGCTCCTCCGTTCACATTTACCTTTTCTTCATCTAATCCAAGTTCACGAATGACTTGAATGGCTTGTGATGCAAACGCTTCATTTAGTTCAATTAAGCCGATATCAGAAAGCTCAAGTCCCGCAAGTTCAAGTGCTTTTGGAATAGCTGCAATTGGACCGATGCCCATCACTTCTGGTGGAACACCTGCTACTGCAAACGAGCGAAATTTACCAAGTGGTTGTAAACCGAGCGCTTTCGCTTTTTCGTGATCCATCACCATCACCGCAGCTGCTCCGTCACTCGTTTGCGAAGCGTTTCCCGCCGTTACTGTTCCGTTCACTGAAAAGGCCGGACGCAATTTCGCGAGCGTTTCCATGTTCGTATCTGGGCGAACCCCTTCATCTTGACTAAATGTTACCTTTTTCTCTACTAATTTATTATTTTCAATATGACGAACAGTCACATCGACTGGCACAATTTCATCGACAAATTTTCCTTCTGCGATCGCTTTTGCTGCTTTTTGATGACTGCGAACGGCAAACGCATCTTGCTCTTCTCGCGTCACACCGTACTTCATTGCTACTTGCTCAGCTGTATGCCCCATCGACATGTAATACTCTGGCGCGTTTTCTGCGAGTTTCACATTTGGGCGAACAACATGACCCATCATCGGAACCATGCTCATCGACTCCACGCCACCAGCGATAATCGTATCTGCATGCCCGAGCATAATTCGCTCTGCCGCATAAGCGATCGCTTGTAATCCCGATGAACAATAACGGTTAATTGTAATTGCTGGCACTGTGTACGGCAACCCAGCGAGTGCACCAATGTTGCGCGCAATATTTAACCCTTGTTCTGCCTCTGGCATGGCACAACCGATAATGAGATCATCAATGTTTCCTTCATAGTTTCCTGCACGTTTCAACGTTTCTTTAACAACGATCGCCCCTAAATCATCTGGACGGACGTTCGCTAACGTCCCTTTTTTCGCTTTGCCGACAGGCGTGCGCGCCCCGGCAACGATGACCGCTTCTTTCACGTCAATCCCCCCTTAGTTTCTTAACGGTTTTCCTTTGAGAAGCATATGTTGCATGCGCGCTTGCGTCTTCGGCTCGCCGACAAGGCTTAAAAATGCTTCGCGCTCTAAATCAAGCAAATATTGTTCGTCCACTTCCGTTCCGTACGGCACACTTCCACCAGCGATGACGTATGCAAGCTTTTTCGCGATTTTTAAATCATGCTCCGAAATATAGCCTGAATGATGCATTCCTTGCGCACCAAGCAACAACGTCGCATATCCCGTTTCCCCGACAACCGGAATTTTTTTGCGCACTGGCGGTTTGTATCCGCTCTCATATAACGCTAATACCGCTTGTTTTGCGTCATGAATGAGATGATCGCCATTGATAGAAATGCCATCTTGTTCATTTAAGAAATTCAATTCACGCGCTTCCGCGGCAGACGTTGATACTTTCGCCATTGCAATTGTTTCAAACACTTTATTTGCAACTTTTTGTAGATCAAATTCCACACCGTTCGGCATGCCGCTTAAATGTTTAATGTATAGCTCTTTATTTCCACCGCCGCCCGGAATGAGACCGACGCCGACTTCAACGAGCCCCATATATGTTTCTGCAGCTGCCTGAATGCGTGAAGTTGGCAAGCAAATTTCCGTTCCACCGCCAAGCGTCATCGCAAATGGTGCTGCAACGACTGGTTTTGAGCTATATTTTATATTCATCATCGCTTGCTGGAATTGACGAACGACCATTTCAATTTCAAAATAGTTATCGTCTTGTGCTTCCATTAAGATCATCGCAAGGTTCGCACCGACGCAAAAGTTTTTCCCTTGATTTCCGATAACAAGTCCTTTATAGTTGCGATCAACTTCTTCTAACGCATAGTTAATCATTTGGATAATGTCCAAGCCAATGGCGTTGTTTGGCGAATGAAATTCAAGTAATGCTACATCATCGCCAAGGTCAATTAAACTCGCGCCGCTATTTTTCTTAATAACCCCTTTTTGCTCTTTTAAGCGCTGAATGTGAATGACTTTTTCGTTTTCTTCAATCGACTTGTATTGTCCGCGATCGTAATATGATACGCGTCCATGTTCACGCTTATAAAACGTTTCGTGTCCACCTGCTAGCATCTCTTCGACCCATGATGGTACTTGGCGACCTTCGGCTTTCATTTTTTCAACAGACTGCTTCACGCCGATTGCATCCCACGTTTCAAAAGGACCGAGCTCCCACCCAAAACCCCATTTCATCGCACGGTCAATCGCTACGATGTCATCTGCGATTTCTCCAAGCAGTTCAGCCGAATATAATAACGTTGGGCTTAAAATGTTCCAAAGCAATTGTCCTGCGCGGTCATTCGCATATACAAGCGCTTTCAATTTATTCGCTGTTCCTTTTGCTTGTTTGCTCATTTCAACAGACGGTGCCTTTAATTTTTTCGTCGGTTCATACTCAAGCGTTTCGTAATTTAATTCAAAAATGTCTTTTCCTTTTTTATAGAAAAATCCTTGCCCTGATTTGCTGCCAAGCCATCCTTTTTCAACCATCGTTTTCATAAAAGCTGGAACAGCAAATACTTCTTTTTCTTCGCCTTCTACTTTTTCAAACACATTGTTAGCCACATGAATAAACGTATCTAATCCAACAACATCAAGCGTGCGGAACGTTGCGCTTTTCGGACGGCCGATTAACGGACCCGTTACAGAATCGACCTCACCTACGCTATAGCCACCTTTCACCATTTCACGTACCGTCACAAGCAAGCCGTACGTTCCGATCCGATTGGCGATAAAGTTTGGCGTATCTTTCGCGAGAACGACCCCTTTCCCGAGCACGTTTTCACCAAATTGTTTCATAAACACAACAACAGCTGGATCAGTGTACTTTGTCGGAATGACTTCTAATAGTTTTAAATAGCGTGGCGGATTAAAAAAGTGCGTGCCTAAAAAATGCTTTTTAAAATCGTCCGAGCGTCCTTCTGCCATCGCTTCGATGGAAATGCCGGACGTGTTTGAGCTGACGATACTTCCTTGCTTTCTCACTTCATCAACTTTTTCAAACACACTTTTCTTCACATCAAGCCGTTCAACAACGACTTCAATGATCCAATCACATTCCGCTAAGCGATGAAAGTCATCTTCAAAGTTACCGACTTCGATCAATGCTAAGTTCGCTTTTGACATAAGCGGTGCTGGCTTTTGCTTCAGTAAGCGTTCGACCGCTTGATTGACAATGCGATTGCGTACTTGTTTATGTTCAAGCGTCCACCCTTTTGCTTTTTCCTCGGCTGTCAACTCTTTCGGTACAATGTCTAACAACAATGTCGGAATGCCGACGTTCGCTAAATGTGCCGCAATCCCCGATCCCATAACACCGGAACCGAGAACAGCTGCTTTTTTAATTCGCATTCTCCTTCCCCCTTATCCCGATTGAATGAATGGTCATTCATTTTTCCTTTATCTTAAATATAAATTATATTTCAAATTTTCGCAACAAATAAATGTAACGAATTTTGTCAACGATTTAGGAAATGATACGAAAGGAGGTGAATGGCGATGAAAATGAAAAAACACCCATCAAAAGCAGGTGTAAGTGCTGCAAGCGTAAAAGGAAATGCAGAACCAACGGTAGAACGTGATGGTGGCGGAAAAAAGACGAGCCAAAATCAACAATACGGGAAAGAAAATATGGGAAATGAATAAAGGTGGAGATGTCCACCTTTATTTTTTGAATATGCCTTTTAACACAAACGCCACATTGGCTGGACGTTCCGCTAGACGACGCATAAAATAGCCATACCAATCCGTCCCATATGGAACGTAGACACGCATCGTATAGCCTTCGCGCACTAATTGTTCTTGTCGCTCTGGACGAATGCCGTATAACATTTGGAATTCAAATTGATTGTTTGGAATGTTATGTTCTTTCACGAGCTGTTTCGTATATTCAATAATCGCATCATCGTGTGTCGCAACAGCTGTGTAGTTGCCATTTAATAAATGCATTTTAATCATCTTTTTAAAGTTTTCATCTACATCTTTCTTATCTGGAAAAGCGACTTCTGGTGACTCTTTATACGCCCCTTTCACAAGGCGCAAGTTCGGATGATATGCGTTTAAATCTTCAATGTCTTTTTCTGTCCGATACAAATATGCTTGCAATACAGTTCCGACATTGTCATACTCTTTTTTCAACTGTTTAAAAATATCGATCGTTTTTTGGCAACGAGAATAGTCTTCCATATCAATTGTCACAAATACACCATAAGCTTTTGCTTCATCTAAAATGCGACGCATATTTTTCATCACAAGCTCATCAGAAATGTCCAGTCCCATCGATGTCATTTTTAGTGATAGTTGTGAATTTAATTTATTTTCACCAATCGCACGAATCGCCTCAATGGAATGGTTGGCCATTTCATTCGCTTCTTGCTCGTTATCAACAAATTCCCCTAAGTAGTCGATCGTGACCGCTAGTCCTTTACGATTGAGTTCTTTAATAACTTCCACTGCCTGTTCGATTGTTTCTCCCGCTACAAAACGCGATGCACCGAAACGAAGACCGTACCGCTTCGCTAATTTTGTTAACGCTTTATTTTTTGACAAAAATAAGAAAAAGTCGCGCATGAGTTGCTCCATCATTGATTCCTCCCTTTGCAAGCGCATCCACCCGTATTGTAACACGTTTTCAATCACTTGAATATGTTTTTGTCGAATAATCGTATTTTTTGTCTACATACGTATAACTATACAACACGTGGGCAATATACAGTCGAACATGATTTTATATGGAGGGATGATCATGCAACATCAAATGAACATGCAACAACAGGCAATGTCGGCTCAACCGCCTGAAATGATTTCAACAAAAGACGCCCTTTATTTAACGGATGCGCTCTCATGGAATTTGCTTGCGATGAAAAAAGCCCATTTTTTTGCTTCTCAATGCCAAGATCAAGAAATTAAACAAGCGATTGAGCGCGTCGGACAAATGCATCAGCGTCATTATCAGCAATTGTTACATCAATTGCAACCATCTGCTCACGTGCAATAAAGGAGGACATGACATGAAAGTGCAAAATCCAGAAACACAAATTCCAAAAACGCCACAAATGAACGATCGCGATTTTATTAATGATATGTTATCGACTGAAAAATATATGACAGACAGTTATTGTACGTTTTTAAACGAAGCAAGTCATCAACATTTGTATGACGAAATTTTGCATATGTTTACCGAAACACAAAACTGTCAACGCGAATTGTACAATTTGATGTTCAAAAAAGGATGGTATGCACTCGAACAAGCGGATCAACAAAAACTGCAACAGTCGTATCGACAATTTCAAGGATATGCGAGCCAATTTCCATACAACAATATGATGCAATAAGAAAAGCCGGCTGCTTATGCAGTCGGTTTTTCTTATGATGAGCCCAACCATTGGACAAACGCCTCGCATATCGTGTTAATGTAATGATGAATTTAGAGGAGGGAATGCTCAATGTATGGTCGCAGACCGTTTTTCGGCTTTTTTGGTGCACCGTTTTTCGGGGGATTTTTAGGAGGATTGCTCGGCAGCGCATTAACGCCTTATCCGTTTTATCCACCACGCCCATATTATTATCCACCGCGTCCGTATCCGTTTTATCCGTATGGCGGATGGTATTATTAAATATAAAACGCTAGAGAGCCGATTGCTCCCTAGCGTTTTTTCTACGCTTGAAAAGAAAGGGCGACTTCATATGAAAACATTTCATTTCCAAGCACATAGTCAGGACGATCTTTAGACTTATGTTCATGCGCTTTACGAAATGCTTCACTTTTTGTCCAAGCCTCAAAACATTCTTTATTTTCCCACGTTGTGCATACACGTACTTCATCGCGATCTTCAAGCCCTTGTGTAACATGCAATTCTAAGCGAATAAACCCTGGTGATTGCTCAATACCTTTTCTTTCTTTAAATCGCTCAACAAGTTGTGAAGCATATCCTTTTTTTACACGAATAGCATTTGTAACAACGTACATGTGTCATCTCTCCCTTTTATTTTTTTGAAACTGCGAAAGGATCAGCAGTTACTTTTTTCCCTGCATACTCAACTGCATATACAACAGATTGTTCCTGATCCGTTTGTAAGATCATCGGAACTGTAATCGTAGCCATTGTTCGATCATCACTTAACGTAATCGTTAACGGCTGAACAACTTGTTCCTCCCCTTTATTAATCGCAAACATGATTTTTATATTTTCTGCAGTTAACGAAGAAACAGGAATATCAAAATATAATGTAAGTGTACCGTTTGTTGCTTCAACATAATCTAACTCGGCTACAGGGGGAGTAATTAAATCGTTATATACTTCTAATAAATTGTGATACTCATTTGTTAAATCTGCTCGGAACGTATCCGATAGCTTGGATAACAATCCTTTCACTACATCAAGTGCTTTTTTTGCTTCAGCGATCTTCCCATCTTCGAGATATTCATTCGCTTTTAATAATTGCTCGTATACTTTCACATCATTTGCATATTTATCATAGAGCGCTTTACTTTTTGAAAATTCCTCTAAAAGCAGTTTCCGAATATTCGTTTCGAATACATGGTTATATACGCGAAGCTGACGACTTTGCACGTATACTTGCAGCTGTTTATGTGCTGCTTGCAACGCATCCATATCTTCATCAACAATTGCTTGCTCCAAAGCCATTCTCATCTTTTCAGATCCTTCAAACACAATAGAAGCATTCAAATACGGAATGACCCGTTTAGCCATATACGCTTTATACGCACCGTCTAACTCACTAATATATTTTTTCTTCTCTTTCCCAGCGGACTTTTGAACAGCTTGTTTCGCTTGTACATATAACTGATGTGCCTTTTTATACTCAGCTAAAACGGTCGCATGTGGCGGGATGCTCCCTTTTTTTTGAACATATGCTGTATACGTTGTATGGGCTTTTTTCATTTGCGTTTTCGCTTCGTTGACGATTGTTACTACATTTGTTTTCGCTTCTGAAACAATTGGCTGAAAAGAAAGAAGCAAACTAAAAAAGATAAAACCAATGACCGTCATATTTATAAATCTTTTCGTACTCATTGCCCCTCAAGTCTCCCTTCTTCACTTTTATCCACAATTACATGCGTAAAGCGTTCACCGTTTAAATCGACATCAAACGCTTGCCCAAAACCAACAACGTAACGTCCCACGATCGGGGTGAGTTGAAAAAGTGAAAAGTCCATACTTCTTAATAAATCAATGATCTGTTTTCCATGAATATTTTCAAACTGAGCAAAAATATGATTATTTCCGTTGTTGCCAATGTGAGTTGGCTCGCACGTGAATCGAACGCGCTCTCGTGCAAACAAATTGGCTGATGCTGCTTCATCGGCAATCAACAATACCGAAACTCGCTCATTACGTTCAATATATTGAAAATGTTCAGCCGTCCGGCTAATAAAAATGTAAAAATGACTTTTATCCATCACAAAGGGAGCATAACTAATAAACGGCTCGCCATGTTCATCTATTGTACTGATCATCATTGTTTTACATTGTTTCACAAACTGCACATAGCGCTCTCTTTTTTTCTCTTCCAATGTTTTCTCACCTTTTCTACGTTAAGCATGGAATGTGACACGTTTTTCGGATAGGAATAAAAAATGGCTTATCCCCTTCATAGCGAATATCTACGTCAATGCCAAATATATCTTGGAACATTTGCTTACAAATTACACATTGCGTGCGATCATCATATTGAATTTTTCCGTCTTTCATCACAATCATTCGATCGCTATATTGTGCCGCTTGATTAATGTCATGTAAAACCATGACGACTGTCATTCCTAATTGTTCATTTAACATTCGAATGAGCTCCATCACTTCCAACTGGTGCGAAATATCTAAATATGTTGTCGGTTCATCAAGCAATAGCACTTCAGGTCGTTGCGCCAGCGCCATCGCAATCCATGCACGCTGACGCTCTCCTCCGGACAAAGAATGTAAGAAGCGATATTCATACGATTGCAAGCTTGTCATTTCTAATGCCCAACGAATAACTTGCTCATCTTCGTTGTTTAACGATTGAAACCAACCTTTATGAGGGTTTCTACCAAATTCAACAAGTTCCCGAACCGTCATATCCAATTGATGATTGTTCGTTTGTGGCAACATCGCCATTTTTTTGGCGATCGCCTTGCGACTTAACGTATGAATTTCACTTCCATCGAGCAAAACTGTTCCACCGATTGGCTTTAACACATGGGAAAGAAGACGAAGAAGCGTCGATTTCCCGGAGCCATTCGGTCCAATCAAACTGACGATTTCTCCTTTTTGAATGTCAATGTGAACATCCTCGATCGAAAAATGATCGGAATGTTGATATGTGACATATTTAGCCGAAAGCACGCACATTCCCCCTTTTATGGAGAATATATAAAAAGAATGGACCTCCTAAAAATGACAGTAATAAACCAACTGGCAGTTCAATGGGATCAAACCAACTGCGTGCAATTGTATCAGCAAATACGAGAAACACCCCGCCGCCTAATGCTGATAACGGCAACACAAATCGATCATCATTTCCAACAATAAGTCGAATCATATGCGGAACAACAAGACCAATAAAGCCAATAAGCCCGGAAACACTAACAGCAATTCCCGTTAAAAAGGTGCTAATTACAATTAAAAGGAAACGAGAACGTTCAACATGATGCCCTAACAGTTTCGCCATCTCATCACCTAAATGGAGAATACGAATGTGGCGAATAGCAAGGATCGACAAAATAAAGCCTGGGATGCTGTAAAACACAAGCAACTTCGCCTGCTCCATTGTCGCTCCTGAAATGACGCCTGCCATCCAAGGGAGAACAGCTTGCACGCGATCGCTGTACAGCAACATAATGGCGCTCATCGTTGCACCGATAATCGCATTGATAGCCACCCCGACTAAAATAATTCTTGCGATCGATGAACCACCTTGCCACGCTAGAGCATAAATAAGCATTGCCGTAATAAATCCTCCAACAAACGCGGCAAGTGGCAACAGCACGATGTATTGCGGCAATAAAATTGTAATAATAACAGCCATTAAAGCTGCTCCCGACGATACGCCAATAATGCCGGGATCAGCGAGCGGATTTTTCATCACCCCTTGCATAATTGTTCCTGAAACAGCTAAACACATGCCGACAATTAAACCAACGATCGTCCTCGGTAATCGTAGATCCCATACGATCGTATAAAACATGGAATCCTTTTCCCCTTTAAGTCCTTCCCAAACTTCATACAATTGTAGCTTCACACTTCCTGTAATGACAGAATATAGACATACAAATACGATCGAGATGAGAAGGAAAACGAACGTCCATACCCTTCTTTTCGCATAAGGATGTTTTCTTTCTCGTATTTCGCTAAGAAGCGTTTGCATTATGTCATCCCTCATCTATTACTTTTTCATTTTCGCTCGCACTTTTAACAACTCTTTATTCATATGGTCTAATGCGTCAGTAATTTTCACACCAGGGCTTGCTGCAAATAGTTCACTCGGTAAAAATACAACATTTTTATTTTTTACTGCATCTAAATTGCGCCATGAGCTTGTTGACATTAATTTAATCATCGCTTTTTTCGTTTCTGCATGGTTCGCATGTGTAATAATGAAAATGACATCAGGATTGCTTGCGATAATACGTTCTGTACTTAAGTTGGCGTAACCCGGAAAATCTTTCAGTTGCGAGAAGCTTGCAGCAATATTTTCTCCACCCGCTTTTGCTAATACATCACCAGAAAATGATGTTGGTAAAGCAACGAGGGAACTAGCGCCTGAACCGAATAAAATGACGGCACGTACCTTTGTCTTTGTTTTGCTATATTTTTTTACTTTGCTATCAATCTTTCCAACTAACACTTTCGCTTTTTGTGTTTTGTTAAACAATTTTCCTAATAATGCAATGGTTAATTTAATATCATTAACGGAACTACCAGAAGTGATAACGAATTTCAATCCCAATGATTCTGCTTTTTGAATATGCCCTAAAAAAGATGTACTTGCAATAACGACGTCCGGTTGTAAACTAACGATTTTTTCAAAGTTTGGTTGATGAATGTTTCCTACCTGTGGTACTGATTGCAAGCTCGCATCAACAGGGGTCGCAGAAGTTGGTCTCCCAACCACTTGTACACCGAGCGCTTGAAGCGTATGTAAATCCCCAGGGCTTAATACGACGACACGTTGTGGTGTGCGATCAAACGTCACCGTTCGCCCTGCCAAATCTTTAATTGTTATGCGTGTTGATGCTTCAGCCGTTCCGCCTGTAAAGGTAAATAAACCGATAAGCAAACATAGCGACAGCATGTAAGAAAGCAACTTCCTCATTTTTTCTTCTCCTTTCTTTTTAATGATTATCATTATCATTTACAAATAATATGATAATGATATTGATAATCTTTGTCAATTATTTTTTTGTATTTTAAAGGTATAAACGATAAAAACACACGTAATTTCTAAATCAAAAATAAAAAAACGACCGCGTATGCAGTCGCTTTCATAGTGACTAAATATTATGGAGACGGTGGGAGTCGAACCCACGTCCAGAGATATCGCCACTTAAGCATCTACGAGCGTAGTCGGTATATTTACGTTTCGCTGCATCTTCCGCCTACCGACAGGCATCCGAGCAGCTAGTCTGATTGTTCTCTTCCCGCGTCCTCAGACGGCGGACTTGGGCGTAGCCCACTTGTTATGAACCCCTAGGCCGCCACATGGGCGATGGCGGTAGGAGCTAGCCGCATAAATTAAGCAGCTAAAGCGTAGTTTTCTTTGCCAGTTATCTTTAAGTGACGTTTTTACGAGGACGATCCCCTCGGCTCGCAGCTTAAGCTCGATCTACCCCTGTCGAATCCGTAACGTCCCCGTAGAGAAACGTACGAAATAGCTTAAGCTTCTACAACTGGCTGACACTTTTTATTATACCACATTTCCTCTGTTTTGCAATTGTAACATATTGGATTATTTCTGACGTTCGCGGAAAGCGCGTTCGACTTCGCGTTGGGCTTCTTTCTTTTTCATATCTTCTCGTTTGTCGTATTTTTTCTTTCCTTTGCCAACACCTAACAACAATTTCGCGAAACCGTCTTTTATATATAGCTTGAGCGGGACAAGTGTATAGCCTTGTTCTTTCGTATAACCGATCAACTTATTAATTTCGCGGCGGTGAAGCAATAATTTGCGCGTCCGCAACGGATCGTGATTGTAGCGATTGCCTTGTTCATACGGGCTAATATGCATATTATGTAAAAACACTTCGCCCTTTTCCACTTTTGCGAATGAATCTTTTAAGTTCACCTTACCTGCACGAATCGACTTAATTTCCGTTCCTTGCAACACAAGTCCTGCTTCGTACGTTTCTTCAATAAAATAATCGTGGTGCGCTTTTTTATTTTGCGCAATGAGCTTACCTTCCCCTTTTGGCATTTGTTTCCCTCCCTTCAGACAACGAATATTTTAACAAAAATGATAAGAAAGGAAAAGCCTCCGTTCTCGAGGCTTTTCTTATCGTTTTTTCTTTTTCTTCTTTTTCATGTTTGGGATGTCTTCGAAAAACTTTTTTCCTTTTTTCGTTTTTTTCGTCGGCCATTGTTCCTCTTTTTTCTTTTTCCGCTTCCCTTCAATGACGACTGGCGAAGCTTTCGGTCGTTTGTTTTTTCGCCCTTTCATGCCGACAATTTCAAAATCGACGATGCGCTCCTCTTTATTGACGTTAATGACGCGCACCGTAATCTCGTCACCGATGCGATACACTTTCCCCGTCCGTTCGCCAATCATTGCATAGTGTTGCTCGTCATAATGGTAGTAATCGTCTGTTAAATAGCTGACGTGCACAAGCCCTTCGACTGTGTTTGGCAGTTCGACAAACAGTCCAAAGTTTGTCACCGAGCTAATAATGCCGTCAAACTCCAGGCCAATTTTATCTTCCATAAACTCCGTCTTCTTCAAATCGTCTGTTTCACGCTCTGCTTCTACCGCACGGCGCTCCATATTTGATGTATGCTCCGCAATTTCCGGAAGCTTCTCCGCCCATTTTTGCTGCGTTTGTTCGTCGATTTGCCCGTTAATTAAATACGTGCGAATAAGGCGATGGACAATTAAGTCTGGGTAGCGGCGAATCGGTGATGTAAAGTGCGTATAAAACTCCGTTGATAGTCCATAGTGACCGAGACTTTCGGCGTCATAACGCGCTTGCTTCATCGACCGAAGCATGACGGTTGATACGACCATTTCTTCTGGCTCGCCACGTACCGCTTCCAACACTTCTTGCAAGGCGCGCGGATGAATTTCGTTTCCTGTTCCTTTGACAATATAGCCGAAATTCGTAATAAACTCTAAAAAGCGCTGCAACTTCTCTGGTTTTGGGTCTTCGTGTACGCGGTAAATAAACGGCACGTTCATCCAATGGAAATGTTCAGCAATCGTTTCGTTCGCTGCTAGCATAAATTCTTCGATTAATCGTTCGGCAACGGAACGTTCACGCAAGACGACATCATAAGGCTTCCCATTTTCATCGACAAGCACTTTTGCTTCTTTAAAATCAAAATCAATCGCACCGCGTTTCATTCGTTTATTTCGTAAAATATCCGCTAATTCTGCCATTAACTCAAACATTGGCACAAGCGAAGCATATTTTTCTCGCAGTGCCTCGTCACGATCCACGAGAATGCGGTTTACATCAGAATACGTCATACGTTCGGTCGTGCGAATGACGCTTTGGAAAATTTCATGGTGAACGACTTCGCCACGGTCATTGATTTCCATTTCACACGATAACGTTAACCGATCGACTTTCGGATTGAGCGAGCAAATGCCATTCGATAAACGATGCGGAATCATCGGAATGACGCGGTCAACTAAATAAACGCTCGTTCCGCGCTCATATGCTTCGCGGTCAATCGGCGACCCTTCTGTAACATAATAACTGACATCAGCAATATGAACACCGAGTTTATAGTTTCCGTTTTCTAATTTCGTTACAGTCACCGCATCGTCTAAATCTTTTGCGTCTTCACCGTCGATCGTGACAATCATTTCGTTACGCAAATCACGCCGTCCTTGTAAATCTCCTTCCGAAATCGTATCCGGAATGCTGTTCGCATGTTCAAGGACGTCTTCTGGGAATTGGAGCGGCAATCCATGTTTATGAATGATCGATAAAATATCGACCCCCGGATCGTTTTTATGCCCTAAAATTTTAATAACTTCCCCTTCTGCGCTAATGCGTCCTTCCGGATACGTCGTTAAACGAACGACAACTTTATGCCCTTCGACCGCACCGTTTGCGGCATGTTTCGGAATAAAAATGTCGTTGACGATTTTTTTATCGTCTGGAATAACAAAGCCAAAGTTTTTGCTTTCTGTATACGTGCCGACAACTTCTGTAATGCCCCGCTCAATAATGCGGACGATCGTCCCTTCTTGACGCGCGCCTGTTGGCTGTCCGTTCACGCGCACAAGAACGGTGTCGCCATGCATCGCATTTTTCAATTCCGACGGTGGAATAAAAATGTCATCAAGCGTTGGATCTTCTGGGACGACAAACGCAAAACCTTTCGCATGACCTGTCACTTTGCCGCGAATTAAGTTC
The DNA here is from genome assembly GCF_054815885.1 of Anoxybacillus sp. TBDG-1. Lineage (NCBI taxonomy): Bacteria > Bacillati > Bacillota > Bacilli > Caryophanales > Anoxybacillaceae > Anoxybacillus > Anoxybacillus sp. TBDG-1. Next base: position 3,009 of record NZ_JBTZSY010000024.1, on the reverse strand, counting down.
ATTTTCTCCGGCAATCCATACCGATTGCTTCTCGTCCGGACGATCAATCCTTCTTCTTCAAGCGCGACGAGCGCTTTCACAAGCTCTTTAAATTCGGCAGCGTCCGTAATATGAAACGCTTCTTCTAATTCTTGCACCGTAAGCGGTTTATACGCTTCATCACGCATAAACGATAATAATTTTTCCTTCATTTACTTCCTCCTTTCGAGGATTACCAATCTAATGATTCTAAAAATGCATAAATGTCTTCATGAAGCTGTTCTTTTTCTTTATCAAGCGTAATGACGTGTCCTGACTCCTCATACCATTTTATTTGTTTGATCGGAGATTCAACGCCGTTATAAATAATATTTGCACTATCTGGGTTAATCATGTCATCATGACGCGCTTGTACAACAAAAACAGGCGCATAAATGAAATCTAAATGATCGCGCACATCAGCAATGAGTTGTTGCAGTGCTTTCAATGTTTTCATCGGCGTTTTCGCAAACTCCGCCATTTCGCGCTCGATTTGCTCCTCGCTTTTTCCTTCTCGCTTTTTATATTCGCGAGCGTATGCTAAAACTCCTTCATACATCGTCTGTTCGCTTTTGATATACATCGGGGCACACATCGGCACGATGCCAACGACAGGAACAGTATAGCCAAGTTTTAACGAAAACACACCGCCAAGCGATAATCCAACAACAGCGATTTTTTCATGGGTTTGTTTTAAATATTCGTAAGCGTTTATCACATCTTGCCACCAATCTTCCGGACCGGTATGAACGAGCTCCTCTGGCGGCACGCCATGTCCTTTATAAATTGGGGCGTGGCACGTATATCCTTTTGATTGTAAAAAACGCCCAAGCATCCGCACATCGGCAGAATTCCCTGTAAATCCGTGCAATAATAAGACAGCGCGTTCACCAGCTTCAAACGTAAACGGTTGTGGTGCAACAAGTTTCACAAATGATTCCTCCTTTCTCCACGAAAAAAGCGATCCACATCGCTGGACCGCTGTTACAGTTCAAAATAAGTGACAGCTACTGTTAATACGAAAAACAACACCGCAAGCACAACAGTCAGACGGTGTAACACCGCATCAATACCGCGCGCTTTCTGTTTGCCAAACAATTGCTCGGCACCGCCGGTAATCGCACCAGAAAGCCCTGCACTTCGACCGGATTGCAATAAAACAACCGCAATGATTCCAATACAAACAATTACAAGTAACGTAACAAGAAACGCATGCATACCTCACACCTCCAACGACGCACATCACAATAGTTTTATTTTAACATAACACGATTCATTTGTACAACGGACGAAAAGATACAGGATAAAACTTTATCAAAAACATTAGACAAATCATATGCTAAAAAAACACAGAAAGATTGCAAAATTTGTCGAAAACATTTTGTTGCCCCCCCCCATAAATCTCATGTTATAGTAAATGTGTGAAAACTGAGATGATTTGGTCATATGAGGAATGGAGGAACAAAGAATATGTCTTTTTGGAGTTCATTAAATAAATGGGGGCATTCAGTCAGTAAAAAGATCGAACAGACGACGAAACATGTTGCCAACGACTTCAAAAAGGTAGAAAAGACGATTCAACAAGCAGAAAAGAAAGCGGAATCTGTCACTAAACAAATCGTAAAAGATACAATTCAAATTAGCCAAAAAGCAAAAGAAGCTTTTCAACAAGCAGAGAAACAAATGGAGAAAGCAGGAAAACACATCACCAATGATATAAAAAAAGCAGAAAAATCCGTACATCAAACGATCAACCATGTAGAAAAGAAAGTGGAGCAAATAACGAAACAGGCGATCAAAGACACGCTACATATTAGTCAGAAAGCGCAAAAAGCGTTTCATGAGGCGGAAAAGAAAGCCGAACGAGTGACGAAACATATCGTTCATGATGTAAAAAAAGCGACATCTGAAGCTGTTCGTTCTGTTAAACAAACGTTGAAAGATACAGAAAAAACGCTTGAACACGGTGTTCACCAACTAGAAAAGAAGACAGGACTTGCTGTTAAACAATCTGCTCATGATATAATGAACATAGGACAACGTGCTGAAAAAACTGTTCTGTCCGTAGCGAAACATACAGAACAATCACGGCACAGCTTTAAGAAACATCCGATCGAAAGCACAAAAGAGTTTGTCACAGGTGCAGGCGATGCAGCGTTATCGGATATGACGTTAAACGTTGTACAAAAGCGCTCAGATTACAGGAAACATCCGACAGCGTACAAAGCAGGACAAGCATTTGGACATGCGGTAGCAACCATCGCAGGTGTAATGGAGACGACAGGCTCCGTTGCCATTGGTGCAGGCGGGGTGTTGCTTAACGCCACAGGAGCAGGGGCAGCTTTTGAGATTGCGAAAAACGGAGGAAAGCATTCAGGGTTTTATAAACAATATGTTAACAAGTCTGACGACGAAATTCGCAGAGGAATTCAATCAATTGAAAAGCAAATAGAGGAGCATCGGAATAAAATTAAGGGTCTTCACCATTTTCTGTGATTTCCACTCAATCCCAGAAACATGTTAGCTGGATGAAATGGGTTCATCAGCCAAGATCCTTCTTCCGCATACAGACCGTGAAGTTGGTAGAATGGAAACAGTCAAGTGCTTTCCTTGACGGGTTCCATTCTACCAACTATCATACCGATAGCGGAAGAAGGGAGCGCTTAGGCAGCCTGACTACCTGTAGTGTTCCCTGTACACTCCAGAAATACACGCAAACGAAACCGTTCTCGATTTCGATAGCCATATGCTCGGCGTTTGATGTTTTTGATCTTGTGATTCGTCCCCTCGATTCGGGCATTGGTATATGGGTACAAAAAGTAGGAAAGAATCGGCTCCTTCCACCTTTCAAGCGTGTTGGCTACTTCCTGAAAAGAAGCAAAAGGGCTCTGTTTGGCTAACTGAATCCATTCTTCCAAGCGTTCCTTTGCTTCGTTATATCCATCGGTTCGGTAAAAATCTCTAAACAACTCTTTCAGATAATAGGCAATG
>NZ_JBTZSY010000023.1:0-41616 GCF_054815885.1 Anoxybacillus sp. TBDG-1 | reverse complement strand
AAACGATCGATCGTTTGTGTGTTCAGTTGTAAATCTTTAATTCAACTTATATAGTATTATAGGACTGTAACGAATGTTGCTGTTTTCTTAACTTGTTGACCATGAGAAGCACTCATTTGTCTAGTCTGAACTTTCAACAAACTACAAAAACAAAATTAATCCTAATTCGAAGACATCCTTATTTGATAAAACGATATAAATTCAACAGAGGGATAAAAAATGAGTAAAGCAAAAATTATATTTACTACCATGACAGGCGTTATCATAGGGTTAATCGTTAGTCTTTTATTATTAGTCATAAAAAGTACCGCAAAAGATTTTTTAAAAACATACTCCCTCGATTGGGTTATTGATGCGCTACTCTTTATTGTATTTATTTCCATTGTAGTTCAATATATCCAAAAGAAAAGAAAAACTTGAAAGAAAGGATGCCCTCATGCGAAGGCATCCTTATTTTTTACTTCTTCAAGTTGTAGAATGTTTTCATTCCATCGTATACTGCTGTTTCACCTAGTTGATCTTCAATGCGAAGCAATTGGTTGTATTTCGCGACGCGGTCTGTGCGTGATGGGGCACCTGTTTTAATTTGACCCGCGTTTGTTGCGACGGCGATGTCTGCGATGGTGCTATCTTCTGTTTCACCAGAACGGTGGGAAATAACAGCTGTGTAGCCTGCGCGTTTTGCCATTTCAATCGCTTCAAATGTTTCTGTTAATGTACCGATTTGGTTTACTTTAATTAAGATCGAGTTGCCAACACCTTGCTCAATACCTTGTGCTAATTTTTTCGTATTTGTTACGAATAAATCGTCACCGACAAGTTGTACTTTTTTGCCAAGGCGTTCTGTTAATAGCTTATGACCAGCCCAGTCGTTCTCATCTAAGCCGTCTTCGATCGAAATGATCGGATATTTGTTGACAAGCTCTTCATACCAAGCAACCATTTCTTCTGACGTTTTCACAACGCCTTCGCCTTCTAAATGGTATTTGCCTGTCTCTTTATTGTAAAGCTCAGAAGATGCCACGTCCATCGCAAGCATCACTTCTGTGCCTGGTTTGTAGCCTGCTTTCTCAATCGCTTCGATAATTGTTTCAAGCGCTTCTTCGTTTGATTTTAAGTTTGGAGCGAATCCACCTTCATCACCAACCGCTGTATTGTAGCCTTTTGCTTTTAATACAGATTTTAAGCTATGGAAAATTTCCGCACCCATACGAAGCGCTTCGCGGAAGTTTGGTGCGCCAACTGGCATAATCATAAATTCTTGAATGTCAACGTTGTTATCTGCATGCGCACCGCCATTTAAAATGTTCATCATTGGCACTGGCAATGTTTTTGCGTTAAATCCGCCTAAATATTGATATAAAGGAATACCTAAGTAATCAGCAGCTGCGCGTGCGACAGCCATCGATACGCCAAGAATAGCGTTCGCACCTAATTTCCCTTTATTTTCTGTACCATCTAAAGCGATTAATGCACGGTCGATGGCAACTTGCTCTGTTACATCGTAGCTACCGATTAACGATGGCGCGATCACCTCGTTTACGTTTTTCACTGCTTGTAATACACCTTTACCGAGGTAACGGTCTTTGTCGCCATCGCGCAATTCAACCGCTTCGTATTCTCCTGTTGATGCTCCGCTCGGAACAAGCGCGCGTCCAAATGCACCAGATTCTGTATATACTTCTACTTCTACTGTCGGATTTCCGCGAGAGTCTAATACTTCACGAGCATAAATGTCAATAATTGTTGGCATCATCCATCTCTCCTTTTAATTTTAGTTTTGAATTAATGTTTTTCCTGTCATTTCTTTTGGTTGTTGTAATCCGAGTAAATCGAGCATCGTTGGCGCTAAATCGCCTAAAATGCCATCTTGGCGAAGCGTAATGCCTTTTTTCGTCACGATAACAGGCACCGGATTTGTCGTATGCGCCGTATTCGGACTACCATCTGGATTTAACACTTCATCGGCATTTCCGTGGTCTGCCGTAATGATTGCAATGCCACCTTTTCCGATAATCGCATCGACAACTTTTCCTAAACATTCATCGACCGCTTCGACTGCTCGAATGGTCGGTTCTAGCATTCCAGAGTGACCGACCATATCCGGATTTGCATAGTTTAAAATAATCGCATCGAATTTGTCTGCGTCAATTTCTTTTAGTAGCGCTTCTGTCACTTCGTATGCGCTCATTTCGGGTTTTAAGTCGTATGTTGCTACTTTTGGCGAGTCAATTAAAATACGCTCTTCGCCAGGGAACTTCTCTTCACGTCCGCCGCTCATAAAGAATGTAACGTGCGGATATTTTTCCGTTTCAGCAATGCGCAGCTGTTTTAATCCGTTTTGTGATAACACTTCGCCAAGCGTATTGTCAAGGTTCGTTGGCTTAAATGCCACGTACCCTTTTACTGTTTCACTAAAGTGCGTTAAGCATACGAAAAATAAGTTTTTCGGATGTTTCGGTCCACGATCAAATGAACGGAAATCGTCATTCGTAAACGTGTTTGAAATTTGAATCGCACGGTCAGGACGGAAGTTGTAGAAAATGACCGCGTCGTTATCTTGAATCGTCGCCACTGGTGATCCGTCTTCGCGAACGATAACAGACGGCAATACGAATTCGTCATAAATGCCATTTGCGTAGGAATCATCGATGCACGCAAGCGGATCACGGTACGATGGACCTTCGCCATATACCATCGCGCGATACGCTTTTTCTACACGCTCCCAACGTTTATCGCGATCCATAGAGTAATAACGGCCAGATAACGTAGCAATTTCACCAACACCGATTTGTGCGATTTGTTCATTTAACTGTTGAACGTACGTTTTCGCTGTTTGTGGACCGACGTCACGTCCATCTAAAAAGCCATGAATATACACATGTTTGACGCCTTCTTTTGCCGCAAGCTTCAAGAGAGCAAACAAATGATTAATATGGCTATGCACGCCGCCGTCTGAAAGAAGTCCGAAAATGTGCAGTTTTGTTCCATGTTTTTTCACATGGTCCATCGCTGCTAAAAACGTTTCGTTGCGATCAAATTCTCCTTCGCGGATCGCGACATTGACGCGCGTTAAACTTTGGTACACAATGCGACCAGCACCAATGTTTAAATGACCTACTTCAGAGTTCCCCATTTGTCCTTCAGGTAAGCCAACGGCTTCCCCACACGCCGTTAACGTCGCATGTGGATATTCATTCCAATATCGATCAAAGTTTGGCTTTTTCGCTTGTGCGACCGCGTTGCCAAACGTTTCTTCACGAAGAGCAAATCCGTCTAAAATAATTAGTGCTACTGGTTTTTTGCTCATTTTCCTGCCTCCACGAGTTGTAAAAACGATTGTGGTTGTAAGCTTGCACCGCCAACAAGCGCACCGTCAATGTGCTCTTCCGCTAAAAATGCGCCGATATTTTCCGGTTTTACGCTACCACCGTATTGAATGCGTATCGCATCAGCAGCTTGTTGTGAGAATTTGTTCGCAATGACTTGGCGAATGTAGCCGCATACGTTGTTTGCATCGTCAGCTGTGGACGATTTTCCCGTTCCAATCGCCCAAATTGGCTCATAGGCGATGACGACTTTTTTTACTTGTTCTTCCGTTAAGCCTTCAAGCGCTTTTTCAACTTGTGCGCCGACCACTTCGTTTGTCCGATTGCTTTCACGTTCTTCTAACGTCTCTCCGCAACAAACAATCGGTACAAGTCCGTGTTTAAACGCTGCAAGCACTTTTTTGTTTACTGTTTCATCTGTTTCCGCAAACATTTCACGGCGTTCGGAGTGCCCGATGATGACATACTCGACCCCGAGATCTTTTAACGCAACAGGGCTAATTTCGCCTGTAAAAGCACCTTGATCTTCAAAATGCATATTTTGCGCACCAATTTTCACATTTGTTCCTTTTGTCGCCTCAACTAAATGGGCTAAAAATAGCGCTGGGGCGCATACAACCGTATCCACTTGCTCGTTTGAAAGAACGGCATGTTTCACTTCTTCAACAAATTGAAGCGCTTCTTGTAACGTTTTATGCATTTTCCAGTTTCCTGCAATAATCGGCTTTCGCATCGCTTTTAGCTCCTTTCTTACTTATCATTTAAAGCTACGACACCTGGAAGTTGTTTTCCTTCCATAAATTCAAGCGACGCACCGCCACCTGTTGAAATGTGATCCATTTTGTCTGCAAGTCCAAATTTCTCAACTGCTGCTGCTGAATCCCCGCCGCCGATGACCGTATATGTACCTTCTGCATCAGCAAGCGCTTGTGCCACCGCTTTTGTCCCTTCCGCAAACGCATCCATTTCGAATACGCCCATCGGACCGTTCCAAATAACAAGTTTTGATTTTAAAATGACATCGCGGTACAATTCACGCGTTTTCGGACCGATATCAAGCCCTTCCCAGTCGCTTGGAATTTCGTCGATGTTCACTACTTTTTTGTTCGCATCGTTTGAAAAATCATCAGCTACGACTGCATCCACAGGCATGTAGAAATTCACGCCTTTTTCTTTTGCTTTTTCCATGAAAGATTTCGCTAATTCAATTTTATCCTCTTCTAATAACGATTTTCCGATTTCGTGGCCGAGCGCTTTTACAAATGTGTACGCTAACCCGCCACCAATAATTAAATTGTCAACTTTGTCTAATAAGTTTTCGATGACGCCAATTTTATCTTTTACTTTTGCGCCGCCAATGATTGCTGTAAATGGACGGTCTGGATTTGACAATGCCTTTCCTAATACTTCAATCTCTTTCTCCATTAAGAAGCCAGCAACAGCAGGCAAGTGATGGGCAATCCCTTCTGTCGATGCATGCGCACGATGTGCCGCACCGAACGCATCGTTGACATATACATCAGCAAGTTCTGCAAATGCTTTTGCTAACTCTGGATCGTTTTTCTCTTCGCCAGGATAGAAGCGTACGTTTTCAAGCAACAACACATCGCCTTCATTCATTTCGGCAATCGCAGCTTTCACCGCATCGCCATACGCTTCATCTGTTTTCACGACGCGCTTGCCGAGCAGTTCGCTTAAACGTTCCGCCACAGTAGTGAGGCGCATTTCTTCAACAACTTTTCCTTTCGGACGGCCAAGATGGCTCGCCAAAATCACTTTTGCCCCTTGCTCCATTAAATATTGAATCGTTGGGAGCGCAGCGCGAATGCGCGTATCGTCAGTTACAACACCGTTTTGCATTGGCACGTTAAAATCGACGCGGCAAAAGACACGTTTCCCTTTCACATCAATGTCACGAACTGTTTTTTTGTTCATGGAAAGGCCTCCTTATTCGTGTGATACATAGAAGGGGAGTGGGGATGATCCCCGCTCCCCTTCTCGGTATTTCCAACTATTTATTATAAACCGTTTTGGGCAAACAATCCAAAAAATTATAAGCCTTTTGACGCAATGTATGCAGCAAGGTCAACAACGCGGTGAGAGTATCCAGTTTCGTTGTCGTACCAAGAAAGAACTTTCACCATGCGACCTTCCATAACCATTGTTGAAAGCGCATCGATTGTCGAAGAAGCTGTTGAGCCGTTGTAGTCACGAGAAACAAGTGGCTCTTCGCTGTAAGCAAGAATGCCTTTTAACTCGCCTTCTGCCGCTGCTTTTAACGCTGCGTTTACTTCTTCTACTGTTACTTCTTTTTCAAGTTCAGCAACAAGGTCAACAACAGATACGTTTGGTGTTGGTACGCGCATTGCCATACCGTTCAATTTTCCTTTTAATTCAGGCAATACAAGCGCCACCGCTTTTGCTGCACCTGTTGATGTTGGAATGATAGATTCCGCTGCCGCACGCGCACGACGTAAATCTTTATGTGGTAAGTCAAGAATTTGTTGGTCGTTTGTATACGCGTGAACAGTTGTCATCATACCGCGGATAATACCAAATTTTTCATGCAATACTTTTGCAAATGGCGCTAAGCAGTTTGTTGTACAAGATGCGTTTGAAATTACATGATGGTTTGTAGGGTCATATTTGTCTTGGTTTACGCCCATCACGATTGTAATGTCTTCATTGGTCGCAGGGGCAGAAATGATGACTTTTTTCGCACCTGCTTCTAAATGTTTCGCTGCGTCTTCGCGTTTTGTGAAGCGTCCTGTTGATTCAACAACGATGTCGACACCAAGCTCGCCCCATCCTAAGTTTGCTGGGTCGCGCTCTGCTTTTACGATAATTTCTTTCCCGTTGACCACGATGTTATTGCCGTTTACTGTTACTTCTGCATCTAACGTGCCGTGAACAGAGTCATATTTCAAAAGATGTGCTAACGTTTTTGCATCTGTTAAGTCGTTAACTGCAACGACTTCAATTTCAGGATTTTTTAATGCTGCGCGGAATACGTTACGGCCGATACGACCAAAACCGTTAATACCAATTTTTACTGCCATGTTTTTTCCTCCTTTGGAATTGTAGGGATATATTTTAGAGGGATGAATCATCCCGTACTAACTGTTTTGCTGCACCTTCGTCTGTAATTAAGATGCACCGATTTGCCTGCTTTATATACGCCCGAATGGCTTTCGCTTTCGAAGCCCCACCCGCGACCGCAATGACGCAAGGGACGTGGCGTACATCTTCAAGTTGAATACCGACTGTGTTCACTTTATGAACAACTTCCCCATGTTGATTAAAGTAATAGCCAAACGCCTCCGCCACCGCTTCGTTTTGCTCAATTTTTTTCATGTCCTCCGGCGGTGTTTTTCTCCGTTCCGCCATCGTTTTCGCATCACCAATACCATGAATGACGATCGTCGATGATTTGATTAAGTCGAGCACTTCTTTAATGGCGGGTTCTTCAATAATTGATTGATACGTTTCAGCACTCAATTGATCAGGAACATGTAGCAAACGATAATGTCCCATTGCTTTTTCAGCCATGCGCGCACAAATCGTGTTTGCTTGATTTGTTACATCTTCTCCAAGCCCACCGCGCGCTGGAACAAATAGTACATCACGGTATTTGACATCAGGTGTCATCATTTCAGCAACCGCAGCAAGGGTTGTTCCACCAGTTACTGCTACAATGTCATTTCCCTTTAGTGAGTGTTTTATACGTGAGACACAAGCTCTTCCCATCTCTCTTTTCACCCAAGGAGAAATGTCGCTATCACCGACAACGACAATGACATCTTCGACTGGAAGTTTGTTTTTTATTTTTCTTTCCAATTCTTTTAGCCCTAACACTTCTCGCATCATATCTTCGAGTTGCATGAGCACGTCATTTCCTTCTGGTGTGACACTCATGCCTGTAGCTGTAATATCAACTAAGTTTTGTTCTTTTAAAAACTGCACTTCCGACCGCAAGACGCGCTCACTAATGCCTAAGTTGAGCGACAACGTTCGCCGTCCGATCGGTTGCATTAAGCGAATGTGCTGCAAAATTTCATACCGTTTTTGCATAATAGCGAGAAGATCAGGCAACAATTTTCGTTGAACATCAATCCATTGTCGCATGACTTATTCTTCCTTTTTACTCACTTTTTTCTCTACTTGGACACTTTAAGTCCCGCTATGTCATATTGTGTCCCGCTTGATCTAAAAAAATTCGCCCCTGCTACAACTTTATTGTAACAGGAAGCGCATCGTTATTCAACTACTTCGCATTTGTTGTAATCGCTTTCTTATGACATCTTTGTGAATGCGGCCATATGCGATGATTTCTCCATCGATTTCGATAACAGGAATCATAAGATGATACCGTTCGAGCCATCGTTCGTCTTTGTAAATATCGATTTCTTCAAATTTAACTTGCAGCTCATGAAGAATAGCTTTTGCTTCATCGCAAAGGCAGCAGTTTTCTTTTGAATATACGACGACTTTCATGTTTTTTCCCCTTTATGCATATTGCTTTCGTTTTGAAGCTGGTGGAATATGAAGTTGCTCGCGATATTTAGCAACTGTCCGTCTTGCCACGCAAATATTGTAGCGTTGCTCAAGTAAATCAGCAATGTTTTGATCAGAGAGAGGTTTTTGCCCATTTTCCTGCTTTATTAATTCGGCAATTAAACTTTTTACTTTTTCTTGAGACACATGTTCATCTACACCACTTGTAAAAAAGCGACGCATGTCAATTAAACCGTGGGGCGTTTGCATATATTTATGTTTTACTGCGCGGCTCACAGTAGATTCATGAATGTGTAGCTCTTTCGCAATATCGCGCATCGTTAACGGCTTTATATAAAGAGGCCCCTTTTCGAAATAATCACGTTGTTTGTCAAGTAATTGCCATGCAATTTGTTCAATCGTTGTTGACCGTTGGGCTAAACAACGTTGTATCCATTGAAATTGTTGACGCTTTTCTTCAATGTATGTTTGGACAGATGGATCATCGGTATGCACTTTTCGTTCATATGCTTCATTCCACACGACTGTTGGGGTCATCTCTTCGTTTATTGTTACTGTCCATACACCATGATCATACGAAACGATCACATCGGGTACGATGTACGTCAATTGTCCATCATTGTATAAACTTCCCGGACGTGGATGCAAAGTGCGAATGAGTTCCCACACGCGCTGTAAATCTGCTAACTCCACACCTAGTTTCGCTTTTACTTCTTTCCATTTTTTATTGACAAACGGCTCGAAATACCCCGTCACAATCGTCTCTGCTAGCTCATCTCTTTGTGGAAGACGAATGAGTTGCAAATATAAACAATGCGATAAATTCTCTGCTCCTACCCCAGCAGGATCAAGTGAACGTAACATATGAAGTGCTCGTGACACAATCGTTTCTTCTAGCTGAAGATGGCAAGCTGCCTCTGCAATTGTTGTATGCAAATAACCATATTCATCAAGTGACGCAATTAAATAATCAAGTGCTCTTCTCTCTTTATCACATATATACATTCCGACAAGTTGAGCATGCAAATAAGAAGCGAGCGAACGATTAAAAACGCTTACATTTTCAATATCATGTTTCTGATCCGTTCGTTCTCGTCGCTTACTTACTGTTCGTTTTCGTTTGCGTAACTTGATAAATGGATTTTCAAGCGCCTGTTCATGTAAAAGCGATTGTAGCTCTAACGTCGAATATTGCAACAATTCAATCGCTTGTACAAGCTCTCTTGTCAACGCAACTTTTAGCTCTTGCCTTTGCGTTAATTGCATCTCCATTCATGCCATCTCCCTTCATCCTCATTTTATCATCTCTGCAAGGGAGAGACGATAAAAACATATTGGATGTTTTTTCTACTATGCATATGCACCGACGGCATGTTATCATTCTTATCGAACAAGCGAGCAAGCCTCGCAAAATTTATCCATTCGTCCGGTGCGGCTCACCGGACTTTATTTTTTATGTAAAAAACCCTGCTTGTTATACAAGCAGGGTTTCATAACGCCCTCGGCAGGATTCGAACCCACGCTAAGAGAACCGGAATCTCTCGTGCTATCCACTACACTACGAGGGCATAACGATAAATGCACTTACCATTATAGTGAAGAAGAAAAAAAAATGCAATAGCGGTGGCGTTTAAAATTTCGGAAAGCGGAAACGATGAAAGAAGGGATGCAGAAGAAAAAAGGCGAATACATATAAGTAAAAGGTATTTCATTTGACCTTTATTGACCTTTTTTGTATGATAAAAGTACATAAAAAAACGAATGATCGGAGGAGGAAAAGTATGAACTTAATTCCTACAGTTATTGAACAAACGAGCCGTGGAGAACGAGCATATGACATTTATTCTCGCCTGTTAAAAGACCGCATTATTATTTTGGGAAGCCCGATTGACGATCATGTTGCGAACTCAATCGTTTCTCAGCTTTTATTTTTAGCTGCCGAAGATCCTGAAAAAGACATTTCCCTTTACATTAACAGCCCTGGTGGATCAATTACAGCAGGCATGGCAATTTACGATACAATGCAATTTATTAAACCAGACGTATCGACGATTTGTATCGGTATGGCCGCTTCTATGGGCGCATTTTTACTCGCAGCGGGCGCCAAAGGAAAACGTTTTGCATTGCCAAATAGCGAAATTATGATTCATCAGCCGCTTGGTGGCGTACAAGGTCAAGCAACAGAAATTGAAATTGCAGCGAAACGTATTTTATTCTTGCGCGACAAATTAAACCGCATCTTATCTGAAAATACAGGTCAACCAATCGAAGTCATCGAGCGCGATACAGATCGCGACAACTTTATGACAGCAGAAAAAGCAAAAGAATACGGTTTAATTGACCGCGTATTAACACGCGTCGATGAAAAATAAAACAAGGCGGGAAAACCGCCTTATTTTATTATGATTCTTGTTCAACATATTGAACGAGCTTATTTAACGCTTCTTGTTCATCTGATCCATTCGCATAAATGGTAATGACAGCTCCTGAATGAATCGCTAAGCTCATTAATCCCATAATGCTTTTCGCATTCACTTTTTTACCGTCTTTTTCAATGTAAATATCAGCTGAAAAACGGTTCGCTTCTTGAACAAACAACGCTGCTGGACGCGCTTGCAACCCTGTTTTTAACCGTACTTCCACTTGTTTTTCTACCATCATGCATTCCTCCCATGGTTTATAAAGATTTATGAAAATCAATAGGCTGACCGGCACGAAGTCGTTCAGCAATTTCATCTAATTTGCGCAGACGATGGTTAATGCCAGATTTGCTAATTTTCCCGCCAGAAACCATTTCTCCGAGCTCTTTTAGCGTCACATCTTGATACTCAATGCGCAATTTCGCAATTTCACGAAGTTTTTCTGGCAGTTGATCGAGCCCAATCGTCTCGTCGATATACCGAATGTTTTCAACTTGGCGCAACGCTGCTCCAATGGTTTTATTTAAATTAGCTGTTTCGCAATTAACGAGCCGATTGACCGAATTGCGCATATCGCGCACGATGCGCACATCTTCAAAGCGGAGTAGCGCTTGATGCGCTCCGATAACGCTTAAAAACTCCGCAATTTTCTCCGCTTCTTTTAAATACGTAATAAACCCTTTTTTTCTTTCTAACGTGCGAGCATGTAAATAAAAAGCCGTGTTCATCAGTTCACAAAGCGATTCGTTATGTTCACGATACAGTGAGAAAATTTCTAAATGATAAGACGACGTTTCCGGGTTGTTCACAGATCCCCCTGCTAAAAAGGCTCCACGCAAGTACGAGCGCTTGCAACATTTTTTTTGCACAAGCTCTTGTGAAATGGAATGAACGAACGAAAACCCTTCTTCCATAATTTTTAAATCAGATAGTAGTTCATTCGTCCCTTCAACGACGCGTACAATATATACATTGTTTTTCTTTAAGCGCATTTTTTTACGTACAAGTAATTCAACAGCTACGTCATATCCTTTTTTTAATAATGTATAAATACGCCTTGCAATCGCGGCATTTTCCGTTTGAATATTTAACAACAGCCGCCGGTTTGAAAATGAAATGGAACCGTTCATTCGAATTAAAGCAGATAACTCTGCCTTTAAACAACAAGGCTTCACTTCGATACTCGTTAATTCCTTCTTCGTTTCCGATGCAAACGACAACAATCTCACCTCCTATGAATATGTGCCATGCGAAGGAGGTGCAAGAAGCGAAACGAGCAACGCCGCTATTTTTTTCGTATCATGCCGGACCGTTCCATCTCGTTCATCAATGAGCGCATCACAAATAACTTGTAAACCGAGCGCTTCTAGCTCTCGTATATCACAAACGACCGGTGCGGCAAATTCTTGCGCATATCGCTCTTTTGTTTCTGGCAAAATCGGGGCATCATTTACAATGACTGCATCTAAAAATGCACACCCCATATGATCATAAAGCGCTTGCACATGATCGCTCGCTGTATAGTTTAATGTTTCTCCTGCTTGGGTCATGACGTTGCATATATATACTTTTTTCGCTTTCGATTTACATACCTCTTCGCCAATTTTAGGAACGAGTAAGTTCGGTAAAATGCTCGTGTATAAACTGCCGGGTCCAATAACAATTAAGTCTGCCGTCCGTAATTCCATAATCGTTTCTTCAAGCGGTTCTATATTTTCTGGGGTTAAAAATACACGTTTAATTTGTTTCCCCGAATACGGAATTTTTGACTCACCCGATACGA
The DNA here is from genome assembly GCF_054815885.1 of Anoxybacillus sp. TBDG-1. Lineage (NCBI taxonomy): Bacteria > Bacillati > Bacillota > Bacilli > Caryophanales > Anoxybacillaceae > Anoxybacillus > Anoxybacillus sp. TBDG-1. Next base: position 29,569 of record NZ_JBTZSY010000023.1, on the reverse strand, counting down.
TCGTTCCGTCTTCCATTTCAGCATGCAAAACGACACTTTCATTAGCAGCCGGCAACACTTTTCCACGTACATTCAACACTTTCCCCATTTCACGGACGGCACGTACAAAATCGCCAGTAATCGACGTCATTGCTGCTAAAATTAAATTGCCAAGCGAATGACCTGATAACCCGTTTCCGTTTTCAAATCGATGTTGAAATAATTCGATAATAAGCGGTTCTACGTCAGAAAGAGCTGCAAGCACATTACGAATATCTCCAGGCGGAGGCATATCGAGTTCATCGCGCAATCTTCCTGAGCTTCCACCGTCATCTGCAACGGTAACAATCGCTGTTAAATCGACATCGTATTGTTTAAGCCCTCGAAGCAACACAGGAAGACCCGTCCCCCCACCGATGACAACAATTTTTTTCATCGATGCGTATCCTTTCTTTTTGCAATATCTCGATGTGATACGTGCGTTGTATACTCGTCAGCAAAATAACGACCGATATACTCTGCTAACGTAACGGAACGATGCTGTCCACCCGTGCATCCAATTGCAATGACAACTTGACTTTTTCCTTCCCGTTTATAATGTGGAATCATAAACGAAAGCAAATCCGTTACTTTTTCAATAAATTTTTGCGTTTCTGTCCACTTTAATACATAAGATGATACTTCTTCATCCAAACCGGTTTTTGGACGCATATGCTCAATATAATGCGGGTTCGGTAAAAAACGAACATCAAAAACGAGATCCGCATCAATTGGCAAACCGTATTTAAAACCAAATGAAACAACATTAACAGAAAATGTTGTCATTGCAGGTGTCGCAAATGTTTGCACAATTTTTTCACGCAGTTCACGCGGTTTTAAGTTGGACGTGTCAATAATCATTTGGGCGCGCCCTTTTAATTCTTCAAGTAACTGGCGCTCAAGCTTTATCCCTTCAAGCGGCAATCCGCTAGGCGCAAGGGGATGTGAACGACGCGTTTCTTTATAACGGCTCACAAGCGTAGCATCACTTGCATCTAAAAATAAAATTTGTGGGGTTACCCATGACGTTTCCGCTAAATCATCAAGTGCGGCAAAGAGGCGGTCAAAAAAGTCACGGCTCCGCAAATCCATGACGAGTGCAATTTTATTCATTTTATTGCCCGATTCCCGAATTAATTCAAGAAACTTCGGTAACAATGTTGGCGGTAAATTATCGACACAAAAATAACCTAAATCTTCAAAGCTTTGAATGGCGACCGTTTTTCCTGCCCCCGACATCCCTGTAATAATAACCATTTGAACATGTGCTGAACCTGTGCTCATCGCCCTTTCCCCTTTCTTTAACTCGGATCAAGCCGGTAAGACAACAACTCAAATTCCTCCGTATACGTAAACGTGCCATACATGATTCCTGTTCCCTTAACGACGTAATCAATAATATGATAATCGCCTGGCGCCATCGGCAACGTTGGAATTCGTTCAATTGGATGCCAAGCGAGCTCCCCTTCTTCACATTGTAATACGTTTTCACCGTCAAAATGTTCCGCAAAAAACGTAAACATCATCCATTCGGAAACGACTTCTTCCCCTCGCTTCATTACAAACGTAAATACACCTTTTAATTGAGGTTTTTTCAAATAAACACCTGTTTCTTCACGATATTCTCGCACACAAGCTTCACGTATCGATTCCCCTTGTTCCATTTTCCCACCGGGCGCTACCCACCAACCGCGCCGAGGTTTTTTTAACAAAAGAACGTGTCCGTCTTTTACTAATACACAGTTCGTCACTCGTTGCAACGTCGGTTCACCTCAATAATGAATATATTTTTTTCATTATACTATTTCTTACAAAAGGTCACAAAGTATAAATTTTGAAACGTTTTCATGACCGTAAGCAAAAAAGAAAGCACGGGACGAAAGCCCGTGCCAACAAGTGTATATAAAAAGGGGGTCAATTACTTACTTTTATCATACTCTTTTATTGTTTCAAGCGTGTTACAGTTCAATTAAAGCAACATTACGTTTTCGTTACTGAATGTTAAGCTTTTCCTTTAGTTCTTCCACGTAATGTTGTGCGCTTTGTGCCGCAATGCTACCATCACCTGTTGCTGTAACAATTTGGCGAAGCGACTTTTCCCGAACATCTCCCGCAGCAAAAATGCCCGGCACTTTTGTTTCCATGAGTTCATTCGTTTCAATGTAGCCATTTTCATTCATAATGCCAAGTGAAGCAAACGGCTTTGTCAATGGCACCAGCCCGATGTAAATAAACACACCATCACATGGAAACTCGCGCTCTTCCCCTGTTTGTGTATGAACGAGCGTGACACTACCGACTCGACCATCTTTTTCGTTAATTTGCTTGACTGTATGATTCCAAATAAAATCAATTTTCTCATTCGCAAACGCTCGTTGCTGTAAAATTTTTTGCGCACGCAACTGGTCGCGACGGTGAACGATTGTCACTTTACTTGCAAAACGCGTTAAATATACACCTTCTTCAACTGCAGAATCTCCACCGCCTACAACGACAAGTTCTTTCCCTTTAAAAAACGCGCCGTCACATACTGCACAATATGAAACACCGCGTCCCCCTAATTCTTTTTCACCAGGAACGCCAAGCTTTTTATACTCCGCTCCTGTCGCAATAATAATGGCACGAGCTTTATATTGTTGATTACTTGTTACGACTGTTTTATATTCCTCACCATCAATTACTTCTTTTACATCGCCATATGCATATTCAGCACCAAATTTTTTTGCGTGTTCAAACATCTTTGTCGCCAATTCTGGTCCAAGAATATGGTCATAACCTGGATAGTTTTCTACTTCTTCAGTATTTGCCATTTGACCGCCCGGAACACCGCGCTCAATCATAAGCGTCGATAAATTCGCCCGAGAAGTATATACTGCTGCTGTCATTCCTGCAGGTCCTGCACCAACAATAATGACGTCATAAATTTTTTCTTGTGACACGTTTCTTCCACCCTTTCTTTATGCATGGCTTTCCATTTTATCGTTTCCACATTTCTATCGTAATACAACAAAAGAAAAGGCGTCCATTAACTTGCTCATTCGTGCCACTGTTGTTTAATGATTTTCACATACTTCCCGACCGTCGCAACAGATACACCGTAACGCTCTGCAAGCATACGCTGCGTCACACGTTGACCGCGCTGCCTGCGAAACATATATTCAAATGCCGCTGCCCATCCCTCATGATTCGAAAGTGAATCAATTTCCTTTATCGCCTTAACAAAGAAAGAAAACCAAGCTATATATAAAGGCTCATATTCAAACCCATTATGTTGAATAAGCAACGTCACAATGCAATGGGCATCAACAATATATGTCGGCACTTGTTTTTCATCGCCATATACGTATTCGCTCCACTGCTGTAGAAGTGGATGGGACCATGATTGCTTTGGAAACGGACAATCGTTTAGTGTAAACGACTTGCTGATTAAATATAACGCATATAATGAAGAAGCAACATCTTGCTTTGCAAATAACGATTGAATGTGTTCGATCGTCTGTTCCCGATAACGCCACGGTTCGCTCCCTTTTTTATCAGGATGAAGCAAAATGAATTTGTTCCACATCGACTCCGCTAACATACGATATCCCATATGATATGCCGTATATGCATACCAATAATAAAACGGAGCGTCCCCTTCAAAACCGCGGCGTTGTAACTGACGCAACCATTGAAACGCCAAATCATAACGCCCAACAATCGCAAACGTCACACCAAGCTTATACCGATGTTCAAAAGAAATCGGATATACATTTTGTAACGACTGGATGAGTGAAAACAGTCGCTCTTGCTCTTGTAAATAATATGAAAACACCGCATCGTTGCAAAGGGCATGTAAATTTCCTGGATTTTGCTTCAAAATGTATTCGATCGTTTGTCTCGCTTTTGGAACGTTGCCTTCATAAAAATAAGCTAACGCTAAATTGTTGTACGCTGCCCAATTTTCTGGATGTTGTTCAATCATTTCTTCAAACAAAGCAATCGCTTCTTGAAATTCCCCTTTTTCAAGCAACGCACGTGCTTGTTCTTGCTTCATTAACATATCATCGTAATTAAACCACTCATTGTCATCTTGTTCAATCGTTAAAATGTCTAATAAATCGAGCGTATACTCCGCAAACTCCCCATCAGGCTCGCGCTCCATATACTGTTCAGCATATTTTGTCGCCTCGCCAAATAATCCTAGATGAGCATAATTGTTGGCCAAAAAATAAAAACATTCCGTTAAATCGTCATTATGTTCAATAATACGCAACAGCCATTCGTTCGATTGCGTATATTCTCCCAATTCTGACAACACAATCGCCAGTTGGCAAGCAAATGTACTTTGTTCTGGCTCGAGTTGCACCGCACGTTGCAAATACGCTTTCGCTTTACGCAAATCGCGGCGACGATAACATGCGACACCTTTATTAAAAAAGTACGTACCGTCTTGAATAAACGGGATGACTTTTCCGACACGTTTTTGCAAATGTTTTTCCATCGAACCCTCCATGTTGATTTCTTTCACCGAAAGAAAGTATACCACATTTTCGTTCCAGAACAACATGGATGGGCGAAAAAGCGTTACCGATGACGCTCCGCTAATACAGAAAGCACATCATCGAGCGACACACGCTGTTCACGCAACAAAACGAGCAAATGATACAATAAATCGGCTACTTCCCATCGCAGTTCTTCTTTTGAACGGTTTTTTGCCGCAATAATGACTTCTGCTGCTTCTTCCCCAACTTTTTTAGCGATTTTATCGATTCCTTTATCAAATAAATATGTCGTATACGATCCTTCAGGACGTTTTGCCTCACGTTCCGCAATGACCGACTCTAATACGTTTAAAATGGCAAAACGATCTGGTTTGGCAACAGGCTTTTCATCTTGCAACCGATGATGAAAACAAGAATATTCTCCCGTATGGCACGCTGGTCCTTTCGGCTCAACAAGAATAAGGAGTGCGTCCGCATCGCAGTCGTAACGAATATCAACCACTTTTTGTACGTTCCCAGAAGTTTCCCCCTTATGCCATAACATTTGCCGAGAGCGGCTATAAAACCACGTTTCTTTCGTTTCCAACGTTTTTTGCAACGACTGTTCGTTCATATATGCTAACGTCAGCACTTCTTTACTGTGCGCATCTTGGACAATCGCTGGCACAAGCCCTTGTTCATTAAATCGAACATCTTTTACACTCATCGAACGTTTACCCCCTTTTCGCGCACGTACTGTTTCACTTGTTGGACAGACGTTTCTTTATAATGAAAAATCGAGGCAGCTAGCGCTGCATCCGCTTGAGCCATTTGAAACACATCAACAAAATGTTGAGCGCACCCTGCTCCCCCCGATGCAATGACAGGGACGGGCACCGCTTCACTTACTCGTTTCGTTAACTCTAAATCAAAACCATCTTTTCCACCATCGCGATCCATACTTGTTAATAAAATTTCTCCTGCCCCGCGCTTCACAGCCTCTTTCGCCCAGTCAACGACTTCCCAATCCGTTGGGCGGCGACCGCCGTGCGTATACACGCGCCACGACTGCATCGTTGGATCGTACTTCGCATCAATTGCCACGACGATACATTGCGAACCAAAAAATTGCGCTCCTTCTGTAATAAGCTCGGACCGCAACAATGCCGATGTATTGACAGACACTTTGTCCGCACCCGCACGCAAAATCGTTTTCATATCTTCTAATGTGCGAATGCCACCTCCGACAGTAAACGGAATGGCAAGCTGCCCAGCGACACGTTGAACGACGTCCACCATCGTTTTTCGACCTTCATGTGACGCAGAAATATCTAAAAAAACAAGTTCGTCCGCCCCTTGTTCATCGTACACGCGCGCAAGCTCAACCGGATCACCCGCATCGCGCAACGAAACAAATTGCACGCCTTTCACGACGCGTCCATCTTTCACATCTAAACAAGGGATAATGCGCTTTGTAATCATTTCCCCACCGCCTTTAACGCCGCAGCGACTGTAAACTGATTTGTATATAACGCTTTGCCGACAATCGCTCCAGCTACTCCTTCACTTTCGAATTGCTTTAAGGCACGTAAATCATCGAGCGAATGAATACCCCCCGAGGCGATGACACATTTATTCGTCGCTTTAGCTAACCGAACGACTGCCTCGATATTTGGTCCTGATAGCATCCCATCTGTCGCAATATCTGTAAAGATAAACGTTTCTGCTCCAGCTTCCGCAAGTTGCTTGCCAAGCTCAACCGCTTCGATCGTCGACGTATGCGTCCACCCTTCTGTCGCAACAAACCCATTTTTCGCATCAATGCCGATGACAATTCGCTCACCATACGTGCGAAGCATCGCTTTTACAAATGGAGGATTGGAAATGGCTGCGCTCCCTAAAATGACGCGCGCCACACCTTGTTCTAAATAATATGCGACATCTTCTTCGGTACGAATGCCGCCGCCAACTTGAACGTTCACCCCAAGCGTCTTTGCTATTTCAACGACGAACGTATCATTCACTCGTCTACCTTCTTTCGCCCCATCTAAATCGACCATATGAATCCATGTCGCACCTTGTGAAACGAACGAACGAGCCATTTCTACTGGCGAGTGTCCGTATACTGTTTCTTGATTGTAATCTCCTTGCACGAGGCGAACGCACTTCCCACCGCGTATATCGATCGCTGGATAAATCGTAAACATTAGTCTCTCTCCCTTTCTACAACCCTCGCATAATTTTGCAATAGACGCATCCCGAGTGTTCCGCTTTTCTCCGGGTGAAATTGCGTTCCAAATATCGTTCCACGTCCAACGACCGCAGGAACTTCTACATCATATTGGGCACTTGCTAACACGACGGTTGGGTCATCCGCTTGCACATAATACGAGTGCACGAAATATACGTGTCCTCGCTCAACGTGATCAAAAAGCGGGGACGGCTGATGGAAAACGAGTTCGTTCCATCCCATATGCGGCACTTTATATCGCTTTCCTTCTTTTGTCATTCCTGCAAAGCGAACGACGCGACCTGGGAGCAACTTCAATCCCGACGTCAAACCGTTTTCTTCGCTTTCTTCAAACAACAGTTGCATGCCTAAACAAATGCCGAGAATCGGCTTTCCTTTCGCTACTTGTTCGTGAATAAACGAATCAAGCTTCGTTTCTGCTAAAATGTGCATCGCATCTTTAAATGAACCAACACCAGGCAAAATGAAACCATCTGCTTGACGCAACTTGTTTTGATCACTTTCGACGATATACGACACGTTTAGTCGATCTAGTGCTTTGCTGACGCTATATAAATTACCCATGCCATAATCAATAATGCCGATCATCTACAACATTCCTTTCGTTGACGGTACAGATTTGACACGCGGATCAATCATCGTGGCTTCATCTAACGCGCGGGCAAGTGCTTTAAACACCGCCTCAATCATATGGTGCGTATTACGCCCATAATGAACGATGACATGTACATTCATTCGCGCTTCTAATGCTAGTTTCCATAAAAATTCATGCACTAGCTCGACGTCAAACGTCCCGATTTTTTGACTCGGAAACTCCCCACGGAACTCAAGATGCGGGCGATTGCTCACATCAATAACGACTTGCGCGAGCGCATCGTCCATCGGAACGAACGCATTTCCGTATCGTCTAATTCCTTTTTTATCACCGAGTGCGCGGCGAATCGCCTGCCCTAAACAAATACCGATATCTTCTGTCGTATGATGGTCGTCAATATGCGTGTCTCCCTTTGCATGAACAAACAAATTAAAATGCCCATGCTTTGTAAATAAATCAAGCATATGTGTTAAAAACGGTACACCTGTGTCCAGCTCCGCTTTTCCTTCTCCATCAATCGCAAACGTAAGCTCAATTTGTGTTTCATTTGTCGCTCGTTGAATTGTCGCTGTCCGCATCATTTGTCTCCCCTTTTTAACCGTTCCTCTACTGCTCGTGCGTGTGCTTCAAGCCCTTCTAACCGTGCAAACGCCGCAATTTTTTCCGCATGTTGCTGCCATGCTTGTTGACTATAAAAAATGATGCTTGATTTCTTCATAAACGCATCAACTGTTAGCCCAGACGAAAAACGGGCAGTTCCATTTGTCGGCAACACATGATTCGTCCCCGCAAAATAATCTCCCACCGGTTCAGAACTGTACGGGCCTAAAAAGATCGCGCCGGCATGTCGAATATCACTTAATATTTCAAACGGTTCAGCCGTCATAATTTCTAAATGTTCTGGCGCTAATTCATTCACGACATTAATCGCTTGGTTCATCGTATCAGTCACATAAATAACGCCATATTCATTCATCGCTTTTTGGGCAATTTCTTTTCGCGGAAGGGTAGCAAGCTGTTTTTCTACCTCTTCCTCTACTTTTAAAGCAAGTTGTAAAGACGGTGTCACTAATATACTAACCGCTCGTTCATCATGTTCTGCTTGCGATAATAAATCAGCAGCAATTTCATTCGGCTTTGCCGTCTCATCCGCTAGCACGACAATTTCACTCGGTCCTGCAATCATATCAATGTCGACTTGACCGAACACTTCCCTTTTAGCAAGTGCGACATAAATGTTTCCAGGTCCAAAAATTTTATCGACTGGCTCGATCGTCTCCGTACCGTATGCTAGTGCTGCAATTGCTTGGGCGCCGCCAACTTTATATATCTCTTGAACACCGAGTTCACATGCCGCAACAAGAACAGCGGCAGGCAACGTTCCACGTTCATTTGGCGGGGAAACGATGACAATACGCTTCACTCCAGCTACTTGCGCGGGAATGACATTCATAAGCACCGATGACGGATAAGCAGCCGTTCCGCCCGGCACATATAATCCGACTGCATCAAGCGGTGTTACTTTTTGTCCGAGAATCGTTCCATCTTCGCGCGTCATAAACCACGATGTAGCACGTTGACGTTCGTGATATTCTCGAATGTTTTGCGCCGCTTCACGAATGATATGCACCATTTCTTCATCAATGAGCCAATATGCTTCTTCAATTTCTTCTTGCGTAACAGCAAACGTATCAAAGGAAATGCCATCAAACATTTCCGTATATTTTTTTAATGCGACATCTCCGTTGTTTCGCACATCATGAATAATTCGTTTGACTGCTTGTCTTTGCTCTTCCGTTCCGCTTTCGATCGTCCGCCGAAGCGAAACTGTCCCTTGTACACGCTCAATTTTCATTGCATTCCCCCGCTTTCTCGATCGCATATGTTAAACGATCAACCATTTGTTCAATCGCCCGATCTTGCATGCGATAACTAACTGGATTGACAATAAAACGCGATGTTACATCAACAATCCGTTCTAATTCAACAAGCCCATTTTCTTTTAACGTTCGCCCTGTCGAAACAATGTCGACAATTCGTTCCGCTAAGCCAATGAGCGGAGCTAATTCAACGGAACCATTTAGTTTAATAATTTCCACTTGCTCCCCTTGCTCGCGAAAATAAGTCGATGCGATATTTGGGTATTTTGTAGCCACTCTTGGCGCAATCGGATGAACATGTGTATTCGGGAGCCCTGCCACCGCCAAATAACAAGGGCTAATGCGCAAATCTAACATTTCATACACATCTCGCTCTTCCTCAAGGAGCACATCTTTCCCAGCAATGCCGACATCAGCAACTCCATGTTCCACATATGTCACAACGTCCATCGGCTTCGCTAAAATAAAGCGTAGCTGTTCATTTGGGACGTCAATCATTAGTTTTCGGGAATGTTCTAAGTCATCAGGAATTTCATAACTCGCTTGTTTTAACAATGCGAGCGCCTCCGTAAAAATACGTCCTTTTGGCATCGCAACCGTCAGCATGATCGTTCATCCTTTCCGCGTTTCCCTAATACGTACACGACATCGTCAAATGATGCAGTGAATTGATCCATATCCTGAATACCTGCAACTTGTTGCAATACAACTTTTTCCCCTTTTCGCCTCATTTCCGCTGCTTTCGCGTACGCCTCCGTAAAACGTTCTTGACTAAAAATAATGCACGTCGTTTTTTCATCATTGCGCCCTTCGCTAAGCGCTTCCATTAAGCGATCTAACCGAACGCTGAATCCTGTCGCAGGCGAGGGGCGGTGAAATTTCGCCAACAATTCATCATATCGCCCGCCGTTCCCAAGTAAAAACCCAACGTTTTTCGCATACACTTCAAAAAGAACGCCGGTATAGTAGCTCATATGACTCACTAAGCTCATATCCAATTTCACCATATCGGTAACGCCATATTGGTCAACATACGTCCATAATTGTTCTAATTCATCAAGAGCACGTCGCTCCACTTCTGTTGTCGCAAACGCTTTTGCTTCCACAACGACTTCCTTTCCACCTCGTAATGTTAAAAGACGTAAAAGGCGGTCGCGGTCGATCGAAGAAAGGGGCAAAGATTTCACGTGTTCACGATAACCGACATAGTTTTTTTCGTACAAAAAGCGACGTAACGTTTCTACGCGTTGTTCGTGACGCAAAATATCGAAAAACAACGCATCAACATAGCCCATATGACCGATCGTCACAGTGAAATCGCGCAATCCTGCCCGCTTTAAAGCAAAAATCATTAAACTAATCACTTCTGCATCAGCATACATCGTGCCGTCGCCAATGTATTCCACCCCCACTTGCTCAAACTCTGCTGGTCTTCCTCCTTCACGCTGCTGAGCACGAAACACATTCGCCGCATACGCTAAACGAAGCGGACACCCTTCCTTATATAATTTCGATGCTGCTAGGCGAGCAATGGGAGCAGTCATATCTGGACGCAACACGAGCGTATGCCCTTCCCGATCGAGCAACTTAAATAACTGCTGATCTAAAATCGCCGATGCGGCGCCAACCGTTTCATCATATTCTAACGTCGGCGTTTCAATAAACGAATATCCCCATGTTTCGATTTCTGCCATCATTGCTTCCCTTAATGCACGTTTTGTTTTATATACATCTGGCAACGTATCTCGCATGCCGAGCGGCTTTTCAAACATAAATACTCTCATTTTTTTCCCGTCCTTCTTTTACTTTAATTCGCTAATATATTAGCAAAGTAAAGTTTGTTATTTGTAGTTTACTCCTCGTTTTTCATTTCGTCAACTACAAACTCATTCGATTTTTTTCGACTTAATTCCTTTTTTCTGTGAAAATAAACAATCTATAGTGGGTTATTTTCATGCTTGTTGGAGAGCAAAACTTACTCATGGATGTTTTATTCATAAAAAAACGCCTTAGCGTTCGCTAAGACGAATGATTTGCATCGGGTTGCCGCCAACAAATGCACCAGCTGGTACATCGCGATGCACGAGCGTGCCTGCGGAAACAACAGCACGATCCCCGATTGTGACACCCGGCAAAATCGTTGTATTTGCTCCGATCATGACTTCATTGCCGATGATAACATCCCCGAGCCGATACTCATTTACTAAATATTCATGCGCTAAAATCGTCGTATTGTAGCCAATAATCGTGTTGCTGCCAATGCGAATTTTCTCTGGAAACAAAATATCTGGCATGACCATAAACGCTAACGCCGTATGTTCGCCGATTTCCATGCGCAAAAACGTGCGATATAACCAGTTTTTTAATGGGAAAAACGGGGTATAGCGCCCGATCAAAATGACGATGACATTTTTCAATACTTTCCAAAAAGAAACAGTTCGATATAGCTGCCATAAGGAGTTTTTCCCTTGTACAGCATGGCGCTCAGTTTTTCTCAACGCGACGTCACCCCTAGAATACTTAACAAATCGCTCATTTTTTCAAGCATAAAATCAGGTTCGTATTTCGCTAAATGTTCGCGTCCTTTAATCGTCCAAGCGACTCCTGCCGTTTTTGTCCCCGCGTGTTTTCCTGCTAAAATGTCATGATGGTTATCGCCAACCATTAATGTTTCTTCTGGCTTCGCTTGCAAACAAGCGAGCGCTTTTTCAACTGGCTCAGGATGCGGCTTCGCATGCTCAACGTCATCAAGCGTAATAATGCATTCGAAAAACGAATCTAACTTTGTTAACTTCAATCCCATATTGACTGTATGACGAATTTTCGTTGTCACAATGCCGAGTTTAAAACCTTTTTCATGTAACGTTTGTACGGTGTCATATACCGTTTCATATTCTTTCACTAATGCATCATGATGGGCATGGTTAAATGCTCGATACGTTTCAATCATTTCATCGACCCGATTAGGATCGATCGCTTCAAACGTATCGCGCAACGGTGGACCAATAAAGGCGAGCACATCTTCGCGCGTATATTGATTTGGATAATAATGATTGAGCGTATGCAAAAATGACTCAATAATTAAGTCATTCGTATTAATAAGCGTTCCGTCTAAGTCAAATAAAATCGTATTAATATTCATACGTTGCTTCCTTTCTTTTTCGATGTTCGATTCGATTCCAAAGAAAACTTAACGCAGCCGTCAGCAAAATTGCCGTTGCCAGTCGGATGATCAGAAGCGGCCATACCGGAATGCCGAGCGGCACAAACAATAACGTATCTTCCACTACCGCATGACACGCCACTAAAAATAAAAACGTCAACGTTAAATCTTTTTTCGACACCCCGTCTTCTTTTACCGCTTGAATCATGACGCCCGCCCCGTAAGCGAGCCCGAACAATAAACCAGCCGCCATTGTAAGCGAGGCGTTTTCACGAATGCCAAGCAACCTCGCAAATGGCGATAGCCACTTCGAAAACGTGTCGAGCCACCTCAATTCTTTTAACAGTTGAATCGCAATCATAAGCGGAATAATGATAAGCGCAAGTTGTCCAATGCCGTATATCGCTTTTTCGATTCCTGTCCAGATAATCTCTCTCCACGTATGAGGAACTGTTGCAGATTGTGGCATAAGTCCGTACTGCGCCATTTGTTCTCCGCCATCCCACAAAATGTGGATGATCCATGCGGAAACGAACGCTAAACCGACGCGGACAGCAACCGTCCACCAAACACGAACACCTACTTGTGCAGCAACCGCAGACTCAACAAGCATATTGTGTGAAAATGACAACATAACCGCTAAAATAAATACTTCTTTCACCGTCAAGTCCATCGTCAGCATCGCACCAATGCCAGCATATAAATTTAAAAAGTTGCCGAGCACTAAAACGAGCGCGGCATCTCCCGGTAAACCGATCCACCGCATCATCGGCGTTAAAACATTTGTCACCCATGGGAAAACAGGGGAGTATTGTAAAAGTGTTACAATGACCGTAATCGGAAAAATGACTTTTCCGAGCGTCCATGTCGTTTTCAATCCAACAAACAAACCCCTTTGAAGCAAGTTTCCTCCCCCTCTCATTTAATCGTTGTACCGCTCATTCGCTAAACCGCGCATGCGACGTACAACGATCATCATGACCGCAAACGCAATAAGCAAAAGCGAAATGAACTGGGCCATACGAATCGTCTCGGTTAACATTAAACTGTCTGTCCGCAATCCTTCAATAAAAAAGCGCCCGATCGAATACCAAATGATGTACGTGAAAAACAATTCTCCTCGGCGTAAATTTCGTCTTCGGAGCGCAAGTAAAACGAGAAAGCCGAGCATATTCCATAACGATTCATATAAAAACGTCGGGTGATAATATTGTCCTTGTATGTACATTTGATGAATGATCCAATCCGGCAAATGCAAACTTTCTAAAAATGTTCGTGATACAGGTCCTCCGTGCGCTTCTTGATTCATAAAATTGCCCCAACGCCCGATCGCCTGCCCTAAAATAATGCTCGGTGCTGCAATATCCGCGAGTTTCCAAAACGACAATCGTCGCTTTTTCGCAAAAATGACACCTGTCACAATGGCTCCAATTAAACCGCCATGAATCGCCAATCCACCATGCCAGATTTGTGGAATTTCGCTTATGTGCTGTGAATAGTAGTCCCATTGAAAAATAACGTAATACGCACGTGCGCATAAAATCGCAATCGGCACAGCAATCAATACAAGATCAACAAACGTTTCTTTTCGTATACCTAACCGCTCGCTTTCTCGCGTAGCTAGCCAAAGTCCAAGCAATACACCCGTCGCAATAATGACGCCATACCAATAAATTGTAATTGGTCCGAGTTGAAAAAAAACGCGATCAAGCGGTTCAATATGTAACAACATGAACATCCATCCTCTCATTCATAATCGTGCCCCGCATCGCCAATCGCATCCGCCAATCGGGCAGAAAATTCTTCCGCTGCATTCACACCCATGCGCTTTAAACGGAAATTCATCGCTGCAACTTCAATAATGACCGCTAAATTTCGTCCCGGACGAACAGGGATCGTCAATTTCGTCACTTCCGTATCAATAATTTTTACCTTTTCTTCTTCAAGACCGAGACGATCGTATTGTTTGTTTGGATCCCATAACTCTAAATCAATGATGAGCGAAATGCGTTTATGCGGGCGCACCGCTCCTGCACCGAATAGCGTCATGACGTTAATAATACCGAGTCCACGAATTTCAAGCAAATGTTCAATAAGCTCCGGTGCGCTACCAATCAGTAAATTTTCATCCTCTTGGCGAATCTCAACACAATCATCTGCAACGAGGCGATGTCCGCGCTTCACAAGCTCAAGCGCTGTTTCACTTTTTCCAACGCCACTTTTTCCTGTAATGAGCACGCCCACACCGTACACATCAACGAGCACACCGTGTACAGCCGTCGTCGGTGCGAGTTTACTTTCTAAATAGTTCGTAAGACGGCTAGCAAGCCTCGTCGTTTTCATCGTTGAACGCATGACAGGTACTTCTTTTTTTTGCGATGCTTCAATCAGTTCTTTTGGCACTTCTAATCCGCGTGAGACGATAATCGCAGGCGTAATATCCGTACATAACTTTTCCATGCGTAATCGTTTTTCTACAGGCGTTAATCGTTCAAAAAAAGACAGCTCTGTCATACCGAGCAATTGTACGCGCTCAGCTGGATAATATGCAAAATAACCGGCCATTTCAATGCCCGGACGGGATAAGTCGCTTGTTGTAATCGGGCGATGAATCCCCTCTACCCCGCTTACAAGCTCAAATTGAAACTCGTCAATTAAATCTTTTGTCCGTACTTTTGGCACGTCAATCCCTCCTTCTTCCTTTTCTCATTGTAACACTTTCACGTCAAAATAAAAACGTTCACGCACAAAGCGGAACGTTTTACTTTTCTTTTTTGACCGACTCAATGATTAAGTGAAACAGTGAAATCGCAAGCGATGCAAATAATGCGGTAGTAAAGCCGCCGATTTGAAACGAGCTTCCCATGACCCATGCCGTCATTGCCAATGTGATTGCATTAATGACGAACAAAAACAACCCAAACGTCAATACAGTGACAGGAAGTGTCAGTAGAATAAGTAGCGGTCGAACGAACGTATTGAGAAAAGACAAAAGAGTACTTGCAACGAGCGCTGCCCAAACGCTTGATAAATAAATGGAGTCAAAATATCCAGCTAGCGCTAATAATAAAACGGCGTTGATGACTATACGTACTAGCCATCTCATATGACAGTCTCCTCACTCGGAATAATGAATACCGCAAGCGCGTATAAAATCGCAAACGGCATAATCCCGGTAATTAGTAATAACGCGACAAATAATAAACGTACAACAGTAGCATCCATATTCATATAAGCTGCTAATCCGCTTAACACGCCCGCAATCATGCGATGATGGCGAAGCCTTACAAGCTTTTTCATTCATACACCCCTCCCGAATCTTGTAATACTTGAATCCCTTTAATAATATTCCAAACAATAACAACGACATGCACGATGCCCCCGATAACTACTCCGATGAATGGAAGACCGATCCATCCGTCCACACCTGCGATGGCGAAAATCATAAATAACCCACCCGTAGCAACCACAATGGCAAGAGGAATAAGATGGGACAAAAATGATTTTTTCGCATGCTCCTTTACTCGTTCATGTTTTGTGACAAAATAAACGATGATTGGAAATAAAAACGGGGCAAAAAATACGCTGAAATAACATAACGCTGCAAGCAACTTATTTCCTTCCATTCTCATCATCCCCTTTTTCCTTTACTTATACATACGATTGTTGGAAAGGAAAGTTTCGTACAAAAAAACCGAGAACCGAGCGTGTTATACGCTCGGTATACGCTGACGCATGCGTTCGCGATCGCGCGCTAAAATTGGCTGTAAATATCGTCCTGTATATGACTGCTCGATTTGAGCAACTTCCTCTGGCGTACCTACGGCAACGATTTGTCCGCCCCCATCGCCACCTTCTGGTCCAAGATCAATCATATAGTCTGCTGTTTTAATGACATCTAAATTGTGCTCGATGACAAGCACCGTATCTCCTTGCTCCACAAGCCGTTGTAGAACATGTAATAAACGGGCAATATCATCCACATGCAAGCCCGTTGTCGGTTCGTCCAAAATGTATAACGTTCTTCCTGTTGATCGGCGATGCAATTCGGATGCTAACTTTACCCGTTGCGCCTCTCCGCCTGAAAGCGTCGTAGCTGGCTGTCCGAGCTGCATATAACCGAGCCCGACATCGTATAACGTTTGCAATTTCCGTTTAATTTTCGGAATGTTTTCAAAAAACGTGAGCGCTTCTTCTACTGTCATATCGAGCACTTCAGCGATATTTTTATCTTTATATTTCACCTCCAACGTTTCGCGGTTGTACCGTTTACCGTGACACACTTCACAAGGAACGTATACGTCAGGCAAAAAGTGCATTTCAATTTTAATAATTCCATCTCCGCGGCATGCTTCACAACGACCGCCTTTGACGTTAAAACTAAACCGTCCTTTTTGATACCCGCGCATTTTCGCTTCGTTCGTCGTCGCAAATAAATCGCGAATATCGTCAAATACGCCTGTATATGTCGCAGGATTCGAGCGTGGGGTTCGACCGATTGGCGACTGGTCGATGTCAATCACTTTATCTAAATAATGAATACCACGAATGTCCGTATGCTCTCCTGGCTTTACTTTTGCGTGATGTAGCTTCTGTGCTAACGCTTTATGCAAAATTTCATTAATGAGCGTACTTTTTCCTGAGCCGGATACGCCTGTCACCGCAACAAACAATCCGAGCGGAATGCGAACATCGACGTTTTTCAAGTTGTTTTCGCGCGCCCCAATGACTTCAAGCCAACGACCGTCTGGCGTTCTTCGTTCAACAGGAAGCGGAATGAATTTTTTCCCCGATAAATATTGACCGGTTAACGAATGTGGATCGTTCATCACTTGCTCAGGTGTGCCTGCGGATACTACTTGCCCGCCGTGCGCCCCTGCTCCCGGTCCGATGTCAATTAAATAATCTGCCGCAAGCATCGTATCTTCATCGTGCTCCACGACAATGAGCGTGTTCCCTAAGTCACGCATGTTTTGCAACGTCGCAATTAACCGATCGTTATCGCGCTGATGAAGCCCAATAGACGGTTCGTCTAACACGTATAATACACCCGTTAAGCGCGATCCGATTTGCGTTGCTAGGCGAATGCGTTGCGCCTCTCCACCTGAAAGCGTTCCTGCCGCGCGGTTTAACGTTAAATAATCGAGCCCAACATTTTTTAAAAAGCCAAGTCGTTCAACAATTTCACGTAAAATTAAATGAGCGATTTTTTGTTCTTTTTCCGTTAGCTGGAGCGTTTCAAAAAACGTAAGCGCCTCGTTGACCGACATCGCCGTCACTTCGCCAATATGTTTGCCACCGACGAAAACAGCTAAACTTTCTTTTTTCAATCGGTTGCCATGACACGTCGGACACGGCTGTTCAGTCATATATTTTTCCATTTGTTCACGTACGTAATCGGACGTCGTTTCACGATAACGACGTTCGACGTTGCGAACGACACCTTCAAATTCCACATACGTTTCGCGCACGTGACCAAAATCGTTTTCATAGCGGAAATATATTTTTTCCCCGTTTGATCCGTACAATAAGAGATCGAGCTGCTGTTTCGGCAATTGTTTAACAGGCACATCCATATCAATGCCGTAATGGCGGCATACCGTTTCTAACAATTGCGGATAATATTGCGAGCTTTGCGGTTCCCATGGCGCGAGCGCATGTTCACGAAGCGTCAACTCTTTATTAGGAATGACTAAATCGAGATCCACTTCAAGCTTTGCCCCTAATCCGTCACATGATGGACATGCGCCGTACGGGCTGTTAAATGAAAATAGGCGCGGCTCTAGTTCGCCAATCGAAAAGCCGCAATGCGGACAAGCATGATGTTCACTAAACAACAATTCTTCTTGTCCAATCACATCGACGAGCACTTTG
This sequence comes from Anoxybacillus sp. TBDG-1, assembly GCF_054815885.1. Classification (NCBI taxonomy): domain Bacteria; kingdom Bacillati; phylum Bacillota; class Bacilli; order Caryophanales; family Anoxybacillaceae; genus Anoxybacillus; species Anoxybacillus sp. TBDG-1. The sequence goes on along the minus strand of NZ_JBTZSY010000023.1, from coordinate 11,325 downwards.
CCGTCAGCGAGCTTTAAAGCTGTTTCAAGCGAATCGGCAAGGCGTGATTGAATACCTTCTTTCATGATGATGCGATCAATGACGATTTCAATGGAATGTTTTTTATTTTTTTCAAGCACGATGTCTTCGGATACATCGCGCAATTCCCCGTCAACTCGCACGCGCACGTACCCTTGTTTTTTAATCTCCTCCAACGTTTTTACATGCGTCCCTTTTCGCCCGGAGACGATTGGGGCTAAAATTTGCATTTTCGTCCGTTCGGGATATTGCATTAAATGGTCAACCATTTGTTCAATCGTTTGCGATGTAATTTCAATATGATGTATCGGACAAATAGGTCGACCAATACGCGCAAACAGTAAGCGCAAATAATCGTAAATTTCCGTCACTGTTCCGACTGTTGATCGCGGGTTCCGGCTCGTCGTTTTTTGGTCAATCGAAATGGCGGGCGACAACCCTTCAATCGAATCGACATCAGGCTTATCCATTTGTCCTAAAAATTGACGCGCGTATGCCGACAGCGATTCGACATATCGACGCTGTCCCTCTGCATAAATCGTGTCAAATGCAAGTGACGATTTTCCTGAACCAGACAAACCGGTAAGCACAACGAGTTTGTTGCGCGGAATAACGACGTCAATATTTTTTAAATTGTGCGCTCGTGCACCTTTGACGACAATATGATCCATCGTTTACACCTCAGCTTTCAATTCTAAAATGAGATCCCGCAGTTCGGCAGCACGTTCAAAATGAAGAGCTTTTGCTGCTTCTTTCATTTCGTGTTCAAGTTGGGCAATGAGTGCGATACGCTCTTCTTTTGATAAATGACGAACATCTTTCGTTTCATACGTTTCTTTTTCTTCCGCAGCAAATGTGGCACGAATGACATCGGGAATGTCTTTTTGAATCGTTTTTGGCACGATGCCATGCTCACGGTTATATGCTTCTTGAATGGCGCGTCGCCGCTTCGTTTCATTGATCGCAATTTCCATTGATTTCGTGATCGTATCGGCATACATAATAACGTGACCGTTCGCGTTGCGCGCTGCTCGCCCAATCGTTTGGATGAGTGAACGTTCAGAACGTAAAAACCCTTCTTTATCAGCATCTAAAATCGCCACAAGCGACACTTCTGGAATATCGAGCCCTTCCCGCAATAAGTTAATGCCGACGAGCACATCGTACTTGCCTAATCGTAAATCGCGAATAATTTCAATTCGTTCTAGCGTCTTAATTTCCGAATGCAAATACGCCACTTGAATGCCGATATCTTTTAAATAATCGGTTAAATCTTCCGCCATTTTTTTCGTCAACGTCGTCACAAGCGTGCGTTCTTTGCGAGCAATGCGCTTTTGAATTTCATCAACTAAATCGTCAATTTGCCCGCGAATTGGGCGAACGTCAATCGTCGGGTCAAGAAGACCGGTCGGACGAATAATTTGCTCGACGACTTCTGGACAATGCTCTAATTCGTACGGCCCTGGGGTGGCGGATACGTAAATGACTTGATTTATTTTTTGTTCAAACTCCTCAAACATCAACGGTCGGTTATCAAGTGCCGACGGCAAACGGAAACCATGTTCAACAAGCACTTCTTTTCTCGCTTTGTCACCGTTATACATGCCGCGAATTTGCGGCAACGTCACATGTGATTCGTCAATGACAATTAAAAAGTCGTCAGGAAAATAATCTAGTAATGTATAAGGCGTTGAGCCTGGTGGACGCAATGTTAAATGACGTGAATAATTTTCAATGCCTGAACAAAAGCCCATTTCCTTCATCATTTCGATATCGTAGCGCGTCCGTTGCTCTAATCGTTGCGCTTCAAGCAATTTTCCTTGTTCACGCAGCTCGCGAAGCCGCTCTTCTAATTCTTTTTCAATATTTTCAATCGCCAGCTTCATTTTTTCTTCGCGCGTGACGAAGTGCGATGCTGGGAAAATCGCCACATGTTCTCGCTCTGCCATCACATGTCCTGTGAGTGCATCCACTTCGCGAATGCGCTCAATTTCATCACCAAAAAACTCAATGCGAATACAATGTTCATCTCGTGAGGCTGGGAAAATTTCGACGACATCTCCACGCACTCGAAACGTTCCGCGGCGAAAATCAATATCGTTTCGTTCATATTGAATGTCGACAAGCCGGCGAAGCAAATGATCGCGCTCGATTTCCATGCCGACGCGAAGCGAAACGACAAGTTCGCGATATTCTTCTGGCGAACCTAAACCGTAAATACACGACACGCTTGCGATAATAATGACGTCGCGTCGTTCAAATAGCGCAGACGTTGCGGAATGGCGCAATTTATCAATTTCGTCGTTGATGCTCGCATCTTTTTCAATGTACGTATCTGTTTGCGGAACGTACGCTTCCGGCTGATAATAATCGTAATAACTGACAAAATATTCGACCGCGTTTTGTGGAAAAAACTGTTTGAACTCGCTATATAACTGCCCTGCTAGCGTTTTATTATGAGCGATCACTAACGTCGGTTTATTCACTTGTTGAATGACGTTTGAAATCGTAAACGTTTTCCCCGTTCCTGTTGCTCCAAGCAACGTTTGATGCTTTTTTCCTTGCTGAATGCCTTCGACAAGCTTCGCAATCGCTTTCGGCTGATCGCCCTGCGGCTTATAGGCGGATACTAGTTGAAATGTGCTCACAACGGTCCCTCCACTTCATTTCTACTTGATATTGTACCATACAAATGAAACGAAAAGCGAAAAATACGAACAAATATTCTATGAAAAAACCTGCCCAGTTGGACAGGTTTACGATTGTTTTTGTTTCTCTACCATTTGTTTCGCATATAAAAATCCGACAATAAGCGATGCTAAATCAGCGACAATTTCATACAACTGGTCGGTATATCCTTTTACATATGATGCCACTAACAACGCGACAGTAAGCAATGTACCGACATAATGGTTATACGTCACTCTCGTAAATAAAATAACTAACAACGCTGGTACAATTAATGCTAATACAAACCACATAGCTATCCCTCATCTCTTACGAATAACAGCCCGAGTTCGTGATGTTCTCCTTCAAATAAAGCCGTTTGCGCAAAGCGAACTTCCCCGCTCTCGTTTAATACTTCTAGCTTACAAAACGCCCGATTTTGCTGCAACGCTGCATAAAATTCCTCTTCTGTTGCGACAGATGTGCCGTTTACCTTCACAATCACTTCGCCAACAGAAAGCGCCATTTTATGCGCTGGCGTATTCGGCAACACCCCTAAAATGACAAGACCGCTCATTCGCTTCGTAAAATATGGTGGAAATTTTTGTTCATATAACTTAGCGGATAAAGCGATCCATTCTCTCCATAAAATAGCTACTACTGCAGCAACGATCGCGAGCGGCTTCACCCAGTAGCTACCGATCGCCAATAAACTGACGACACACGCTAACCAACCGATGCGCTTTGCCGTCCATTTCGCTAAATAAATAGGCATTCCTGTTTGCACACGTTGGGAAAACCCAAGTAAAAACGGGACGAGAACGAACGAATACGTCTCACCGCCTGAAATGATCGGCCACCATACCGCAAACGATTGCACGCCATCCCCCGGTACGGGGATAAACAACGGAACAAGCCAAAGCCGCTGAACGAACTGTTCACCGATGACAAGCCCTCGCTTACTCGTCACAAGACGAGGAGAACTTAACTCTGCTCCTTCCCGATGAACGAGCCACATTTCGATAAACAAAAGCAAGCTCATGAGGAGTGCTAAAGCAGTCACGTTCGTTTCTATGATGTTTGGGAAAAAGCGCGCAAAAAACGGTCGTGTCCATTCCATTTGCGCAAAAAAACTAACGGTAAATATGACGATGCTTCCGACATATGCAGCCGACAACAACCGAAGCTGCATAAACAAACTGCATACGATCGTCACCATTGCCCAAAAGACGAGCGTATCATTCGGGAGAACAACCCCAGCCCCAACGGTCACAAGTGAAAAAATGAGCGCGAACCAGCTGCGTGAACGAATAAGTGCAAGCAATTCAAGCGATGGTCGATATATACGCGTATGAAAATCCCGTCTTTCACGTTGCACACGCCACCAGCCAATAAACCACGCAAATATGATCGCATAATATAATAACGGTTGTAACCAAAACGTTCCGAGCGCTTTTAACCACACAAATCCCCATGCTTCCATTTCCATCAACTCCATTTTTTCGGGTCGTCTATTTCTCATTGTAACAAAATTCAAGCGTTTATAGTTGACGAAAATTCACTTTCTTTGCCGAATGGGCACTAGTTTTGTCAACATGCAAGGAGTTTCATAAAAAATGTCTAACTTTTTTCAACATATCATTCGGAAGGAGCGTGGGACAATGGAACTAAAGACGAGCGCGGTTGCGAAACGGCTTGGAGTATCGACAAAGACGGTGCAACGCTGGGTGAAAAAATATAACATTCCATGCACAAAAAATGAAGCAGGGCATTACGTATTTACGAACGAAGCGATCGAACAATTGGAAAAATATAAATTTCTCGGCAGCGATGAAGACGAAAAAGAACAGGCAGAATGGGAAGAAATTGAACAACGATTAAACGAGCTGGAACGAAAAATTGATCAAAAAGCAGATGACGTCGTCTCTTTTCAATTGCTTCAACATCGCCGCGAAATAGAAGAAATGCTTCAATATATTCAACAGCTCGAGCAACGAATTGCTCACCTCGAACACCAACAACAAACGACAATGGTTCATGAGCAGCCAAAACAAAAACGACGCGGTATGATTAGCTTCTTCCTATAAAAGTGTCCCCCTGTCTTCAAAATGAACAGGGGGATTTTTTTATCTCGCAATAAGCTGTAATGCTTTTTTCAATTGTTCGTCGTATCGTTCGTCGCGAACTGCTTCCATCACTTTTGTTTGCAATACATCAGCCGTTTGCTTATCAATTTTCCCTGTCGCTTGTAAGCCGTTTGCTTTTTGGAACGCTTGAACGGCTTGTTCTGTTTGTTTGCTAAAGTAGCCGTCTTCACGCCCTGGATCAAAACCGAGACCTTTTAACATTTGTTGCGCGCTTTTCACTTGTTCGCTATTCATGTCATATGCTAAAGGCTTGTCGATTTGAAGCGGATGAGCATAGAAAAAGTCAGGCTGTTTTACTTTGACATCTGGCTCAATTCCTTTTTGGTGAATCCAGTTTCCATTTGGAGTCAGCCATTTATACAACGTTAATTTAATATGGCTACCGTCATCCATCGGCAACGCTTGTTGAACCGTTCCTTTTCCGAACGTTTTTTCACCGATGAGCATATAGCCGCCTGCCTCTTTTAACGCTGCCGCTAAAATTTCTGATGCTGAAGCACTTCCGTTGTCAATAAGCACGACAATTGGATAATCTTTTTTCTTTGTTGCATTCGAGAAAAAGCGCTGTTTGTCGCCATCGCGTTCTTCAATCTGTACATACGGTTTATCTTTTGGCACAAGCTCTTTCAAAATGTCTTCAACACTTTGCAAGTAGCCGCCCGGATTGCCGCGCACGTCGATGATGAGCCCAGCCATTCCTTTTTTCTCAAATTCAGACAACTTCTTTTTAAAATCTTCGGCCGTTTTTTCTGCAAATGATGTCATTTCAATATAGCCAATTTGTTTCCCGTTTACTTCTTTTATTGACGCATATACTGTTTCAATCGGAATTTCATCGCGAACGACCTCAATCGTTAATACGCCACTTACTCCTGGACGGACGATTTCTAAACGAGCGACTGTTCCTTTTTTTCCACGAATTTTCAATACCGCTTCATATAAATCAAGCCCTTCTAAGCTTTCGCCGTTTACTTTAATAATTTGATCGTTTGGACGAAGCCCAGCTTTTTCAGCAGGCGACCCTTTAAACGGAGCAACGATCGTCACTTTCCCGTCAACCATGCTGACTTCCGCCCCGATTCCTTCAAACGAGGAATCGAGCGACTCGTTAAACCGCTCCGCCGTTTCCTTATCCATATAAACGGAATATGGGTCTTTTAGTGTTGCAATCATTCCTTGAATCGCACCATCAATAAGCTGTGCGTCATCTACGTCTTGAACATATTTTTGTTTAATCATGCTGTATGCCTGTTCAATCTTTTTTAATTCCTCATTCGACGGCTTCTTCGTTGTCGTTGGCATATCGATCGTAATCGTCGATGTCTCAGAAGAAAGCGACTGCATTCCGACATACGTCACGCCCGAGCCGAACAACATCGATAAGATCATGAGTGCTGCGATTGTTTTTTTGTTCATATTGTGCCTCCTCACCCTTCGATACATGAAAGGCATCACACCGTGTGCGATGCCTGTTTGCTTTCATTATATGAATAGCTTGTACTGTTCATAACTTTATGAAGATGTATTTATTTTACACCGAACGTCTGATTTTCTCAACTAATGCGCAAAAGCACAGCAAACAAGCTGTGCTTTAGAATGGAACATATTTTAGAGGGTCTACTGCATTTGATTTCGATGCATTCCAAGGACCGCGATGCAACTCAAAATGCAAGTGCGCACCAAACGAACGACCTGTGTTCCCCATATAGCCGATCATTTGTCCTTTGCTGACGTTTTGTCCTTCGCCAACAAGACGTGATTCTAAATGAGCATATACTGTCGTATATACTTGTCCATCAATGTAATGCATGATAAAAATAACGTTTCCATAGCTTGATGAATAATATGAGCGATACACGTAACCGTCAGCTGCTGCAACGACAGGAACGCTAGCGCCACGTTTGCCAATGTCAATGCCGTAATGGAATTCACCCCAACGAGGTCCAAATGTCGATGTAATTGGACCGTTTGCTGGACGCATAAACGCCCCGTCTGTTACAGGAGGCAAACTTCCCCCATCGCTTTCAGACGAACCGCGGCTCGATAATGAACGTTTCCGTGCTTCTTCTTGCTCTTTTTGACGGCGAATCATTTGTTGCAATTGATTTTTCATCGCCGCTTCTTGTTTTTCAAGCAACTCTTTTTCTTCTTCTAAAGCGAGTTGTTTTTCTTCTTCATGTTTTTGTTCTTCTTTTAACTGCGCCATGAGTTTTTCTTTTGCCACAATTTGTTCATTTAACGTTTGTTTTAGTTTTTGTAGCTCATTGAGCTGTTCTTGTAGGCGAACTAAGTTGTCATTTAATTGTTGCTCTTTTGTTTCTTTCAACGCTTTATCTGCTTCCTGTTCTTTAATAATTTGACGATCCGCCTCAAAAATGGTTGCTACCGCGCTCATTCGATCAATAAAGTCGCTAAAGCTTTTTGCTCCAAGCAATACGTCTAAATAGCTCACGACACCGCCGCTTTCCTGCAATGAGCGGGCACGCTCTTTCAATAATTCATTGCGCTGTTTAATACGAGCTTTGACTTCTTCAATTTCGTTTCTAAGCGCAACAATTTGTTGCTTCGTCTCTTCAATATTTTGTTGTTTCGAACGAATGTTAGCACTCGTTTCCTCTACCGCCAAATCGAGCTTTTTGATTTCCGCATTCACTTTTTCTTGTTCTGCTTTTAGCCGATCAATTTCTTGTTGCGACTGCTCTAACTTGCTTTCAAGCGATGATTGTTTTTGTTGCACGCTTTTAATTTCTTGCTTTTTTTGTTGAATGTCGCGATTTGTTACCGCATATGCAGGCGCAGCAACACTTACAAACAGCATCACGACTGCAACGATCGTTCCCCATCTGTTTCGCACCGTAAATCCCTCTCTCTTTCTATACTTTTAAAAATCGTCTCACTGACATCATGCTTCCCCACATGCCGATGCACGCTCCTAATAAAACGAGCACAGCTGCCAACTGCCATGCAAACGGATAAAATGGGAGAAGTTGAAAAAATGTATCTTTCAACTTTGGATACAATAAATCAAATACGTACGAGTAAGCGGAAAGAACGATAATAATCGGAATGACCGAACCGAAAATGCCAAGCCATAGTCCTTCAAGGAAAAACGGCCAGCGAATAAACCCGTTTGTCGCGCCTACTAATCTCATAATCTCAATTTCGCGACGGCGGGCAAAAATCGTAATTTTAATTGTGTTCGAGATGAGAAACATCGCTGTAAATAACAACCCGATAATAAGCGCTAATCCGACATTGCGAATCGTTTTCGTTGCGGCAAATAGTTTTTCAATTTGCCCTTTTCCGTATTTCACTTTGCCGACAGATGGCATCGGTTCAATTTGTTTTGCAATTTTTTCTGTGTCAAGCGGGTTTTCTGCTTTAACAATGAATACATCGCTTAACGGATTGTCTTGCTCAAATAGACGAAACGATTTCCCATCCTCTCCAAAACTTTCGATCAACTTTTGCAATTCTTCATCTTTGGATGAATACGTTACTTTTTCCACACCAGAAAGAGCTTCAAGCTTGGCTCGAAGCACGTCTTTATCCGCTTCTGTTGCACTTAAATCGACATGTACACGAATTTCGACGTCACGCTCAATTTGCTTCGTTATATGTTGGATATTGAGCATAATGACGAGAAACACTCCAACAAGTAAAAGCGTCACCGTCACCGCACTAATGGACGCAAACGTCATCCAACCGTTCCGTCCGAGACTTTTGAAACTTTCACGAAAATGACGGCGAAGGGTGTTAAGTTTCATAGCCATATTCCCCCTTCACTTCATCGCGCGCAATTTTCCCGCGTTCAATCGCAATCACACGTCTACGAATCGTATTGACGATTTCACGGTTATGCGTTGCCATCACAATCGTTGTTCCACGGTCATTAATGCGTTCAAAAATGTCCATAATCTCCCACGATGTATCAGGATCTAAATTTCCTGTCGGCTCATCAGCAATAACAATTGCTGGATTGTTAACGATCGAGCGCGCAATCGACACACGCTGTTGTTCCCCACCAGATAATTCATCGGGATAAAAGCGCGCTTTATGTTTTAATCTTACTAAGTCAAGCACTTCCATGACGCGCTTGCGAATGTTTTTTGGCGATTCTTCAATCACTTCCAAAGCAAACGCTACGTTTTCATATACCGTTAACTTCGGAAGTAGTTTGAAGTCTTGGAATACAATACCTATATTCCGGCGAAGCAACGGCACTTTGCTATCTTTTATATTCGCTAAATTCACGCCGTTAATCATAATTTTGCCGCTTGTCGGCTTTTCTTCACGATACATCATTTTAATAAACGTCGATTTCCCAGCACCACTCGGACCGACGACATATACAAATTCTCCTTGCTTAATGCGAACAGAAATCCCGTTTAATGCAATGACTCCGTTCGGATATGTTTTATATACATCTTGCATTTCGATCATAAGCAACCACCTAATTATTTCGATGTTTTTCTACATATTCCTGCAAAATTCTTACCTCGTTCATTATATCATCATTTCCGACAGAAAGGGGGCGAATTTTATTTACAGTTATATTTCAAGACTGTTACAAATGAAAAGAGGATGCACATGGACGCATCCTCTTACTTTTTCGCTGCTAGCCATTCAGCTAATTTATCAACATCGTCACCTTGGACTAAGCCACCTGGCATGCCGCCACGACCGTTTGCGATAATATCTTTAATTTCATCTTGTGAATATTTTCCGCCTACTTTATCAAGCGCTGGACCAACGCCGCCTTCTAAGTTTTGTCCGTGGCAGCTTGCACATGACTTTTTGTAAACGGCTTCCGTAGCTGAAGCTGTATCTCCGCCACCGTTTGCTGGTTTTTCGCTCGTGCTATCCCCTCCACCACAGGCTGCTAACACAATCGCTGTACCAGCGAATAAGCTAAGTAGTTTTTTCTTCATACATCAGTCCCCCTTGTAAACATTTTCATACATTTCTATTATATCGTATCATTTTTACGTTAGGCACGTTTAAATCCTTCCCCAAGCACTTCTGCTGCGTCCATAACAACGACAAATGCAGACGGATCAATGGTTTTGACTAATTGTTTCAATTTTGTGAACTCACTTTGTGCCACAACGCACATGAGCATCGTGCGCTCTTTTTCTGTATATCCGCCGTATGCATGTAGTTTTGTCACACCGCGGTCAATTTTATGCAAAATCGCTTCTCGCACTTGTTCTTCTTTCGTTGTAATAATCATCGCCATTTTTGAATTGCCGAAACCAACTTGAACAAAGTCAATTGTTTTACTCGTCACAAATAACGCAATTAATGCATATAGCGCCCGTTCTAAATCAAACACAAACGCCGCTGTTAAAACGATTAAGCCATCAATTAAAATGACGCACGTCCCTAACGATAACCCTGTATATTTATGAATAATTTGAGCAGCTAAATCGGTTCCCCCTGTCGATGCGCGACCACGAAAAACAATGCCTAATCCTACGCCGACGCCAATGCCGCCAAATAATGCCCCAAGCAATGGATCATGCGTTGCTGGTGCCACATCATGTGTCAAATAAACGACAAACGGTAAAAAGGCAGTACCAACTAACGTTTTTACACCAAACTGCTTTCCGAGCAATAGCACACCTGCAATAAATAATGGAATGTTAAGCGCCCATTGTACGTACGCTGGCTGCCAACCGAGCGTCGCATGTAAAATCGTACTGATGCCGCTTACCCCACCTGATGCGACACGATTCGGAAGCAAAAATAAATTAAATGCAATCGCAACAATAGCTGAACCGACAAGAATGTATACGTATTCCAATACTTTTTCAATCAATGGATTCGTTATATTGTTTCTTTTACGCATGCTTTCTCACCTTCCTTTGTGAGTATAGCATGCCCGATATAGGAAGTAAATGACATCGAATTAAAGCAATGATGATTTAATGTAGTGAAGTTAATATACGTCTCCTTGATTTCCAATAGCCTCGATGTAAATCATTTGCTCATGATGATCAATGCGGAAAAGAATGCGGTATGTGCCAACACGTAAACGGTACAACCCTTGTTGTCCTCTCATTTTTTTAATATCTCCTTGAGGGGGACTGCGAAGCAATCCTTTTAATGCTATAGCTATCCGTTCTTGTACTTCTTTCTCCTGCTTAGCAAGAAATTTTACCGCTTCCTTACGGTAAATCAATTTGTAAGCCAAATTCACGTTTTGCATCACCACCAGTCACATATCCTTCATCTCCTTGTAACTGGCGTTTTTCTTCTTCTGTTAACAACGCTTCTTCTTCACTTACTTCTTCCATTTCACCCCACCATTTATGATCCTTTTTTGCTTTTTGCAGTAAATGCAATAAAAATTCGTAGGCTGATTGTTGATCGGATTCTCTTAACTGTTCAATCATCTCATGGAGCAATTTTTTGTCTACTACCATGTTATTTCCATTACAGAAAACTTACAAAACTTTATAAATAATCTATTCATTATTTATAAAGTTTA